>NZ_CAOOSE010000012.1:0-122045 GCF_948499155.1 uncultured Phocaeicola sp.
AGCGGGTGCATACTGCCAAGGGGAATGTGTATAGGGTGGTGGAATGCTAGGCATATTAGACAAGCGAAAGCTCGTTTTGTATCCTCTATAATATGCAAAAATATTAAAGAATAATAAAGATTGAAGCAGTCTATAAAGAAAAGCTCTACCTTGTACACTAATCTATAATAAAAAATAATATCATGAGAAAATTACTATTTAGCAGCCTTCTTTTATTTGCCTCTCTTGTTGCACAAGCACAAGAAGAATATACGATTGAAGGTAAAGTGGAAGGTGTAAAAGAAGGAACTCTTGTTTCTCTATTTTTACTTGACGGGAACGTAGGAAGTACAGTTGCTATGGATAGCATACATAACGGAACTTTCTATTTCAAACGGAAAGCAGGAGAAAGTGGTCTGGATATATTATCTCTTATGTGTACTCGTCAAGAAGGTTTTCCTCCTATGTCACTGAAAATTTATGCAACTCCAAATGCTAAAATAAAAGTGACAGGTACAAATACTTTAATTTATACTTGGGAGGTTAATAGTCCTGTTAAAGAACAGCAAGAATACAATAATTTTACTATGGATTCACGCGATTTATGGGATGAGTACCAGCGGTTGGTAATTAAAGAAAAAAGCTGTACTTCAGAAACCGAATGCAAAATACTAGAAGCTAAACAAGATAGCATATCGGCAATAATCAGCAATAGAGAATTAAAGTTGATGCAAAAACTTCCTATTTCTAGTGTATGGATGGAGAAGCTAAATAAATTAAGTATGTCTGTTAAGTATAATCCAAAATTCTCTTATAAAGAAGAAACATTAGCTTTATATAACAGACTAAATGAAGAACAAAAAGCCACTACGATAGGACAGGCAATAACTGTAAACCTCTTTCCTCCTACAGTAGTTAAAGAAGGAGATGATATGGCAGATGCCGATCTATTCGATTTAAATGGGAAAATTTATCATTTGGAAGATTTTAAAGGAAAATATATGCTGCTTGATTTTTGGAGTAGCGGTTGTGGCCCTTGTATCATGGCACTGCCAGAAATGAAAGAGATTCAAGAACAATATAAAAACCGACTGACTGTTATTAGTATTAGCTCTGACACCAAGAGCCGATGGAAGGAGGCTTCGACACAACATGAAATGACTTGGCCAAATTTAAGTGATCTGAAACAAACAGCCGGATTATATGCTAAATACGGTGTTCGTGGTATTCCTAATTATGTGCTTATTTCTCCGAATGGGCAAATTATGCAAATGTGGACAGGATATGGCAAAGGCAGTTTGAAATTTAAAATGCGTAGATATTTGGATACTCCCAAACACGAAATGAGTATTATGCAACGTGGCAACACAAGAATCGTAAATTACCCGTCTATAACTTCAACCAATACTGATATTCTAGAGATAAAACAGGTAGAATTGACTGATACAGCTACCATTGTCCACTTTAATGCTTATTATACTCCTAAATATTGGATACAAGTAAGTCCAAATGCTAAATTAGTTGATGAAAAGGGGGTATCATATACTCTAAAAGGAGCTATAGGAATCACTCCTGGCGAGCATTTCTTTTTACCGGAAAGCGGACAAGCAGAAGTCAGCCTAATATTTGAAGCATTACCTTTGGAAACGAAAGTAGTTAATTTCACAGAAGGAACGGCTAAAAAAGATTGGCAGATAAATGGAATAAAGGTTTCTAAATAAAAGAAGTTTCCTAAAAAATTGTTTTCTACCATTTCTCATTAGTATCTCATTAAAATTGGGACGAATTAAATTAAGCGATATTTAACGACAGCAAAAGAGACCACCAATTTTAAAAAGTGCTTGTATATCTGTATTACAGTCTCTTTTTACCTAATTTGATTTCCCTTAAGTTCTATGTGTTAGCTAATGGAATGCCAGATATCCGCCTTTCCTTTCCATCCGGATTGTGACAGGATGCCCATTGAGTGCGCTTACGCTCAAGGATTTTTGTGCATGAACCAAGAAAATCGTTTCAATCAAGTTCAATAAAAAAATCGGGAAGTGAATAGAATCCGTTACCGGAGATATTCACTTCCCGATTGAATGGGATATAATTCTCAACTGAGAATTTGAAGCCGCCTCCCACTAAAGAGAAGGCTGGCTTGAAATTGTTCAGGTTGTAATAATTACTTAGTCTTCAAAGTGATAGTAAATGGAACAGTCATAGTCTTATTCCAAGCATCTACTACAATAAGTTGCATTTCAACAGGTGCAGATTCCGTTACGCCTTCTGACAATTCATCAACAGCTGTAATAATTGTACTGCCTACAAACTCATTAACATTTTGAGTTCCATCAAAGTTTTCTACATCCTTAATCAGAACTTTTGCATATTCAGGATCAACCACCTTCAAATAAACTGCTTTAATCTTAGCATTGGCTTCTGTAGCTGCTGTTTCTCCAACTTTTATGTCTTTCACTACTGCAAAATTAACCTTGCCTGCATAAGTTGTAAATAAGTCATAAATAGCCTTATCATCATCCGCAACTTTTACAGGTGCATTATCTTCATATTTACGAACATAATAATCGTCATGGTCAGCTGCTTTTACATAATATTTGTTCAAAACATCATCGTTATCAGTCCAAATCTCAGCAAGAGTTTTAACACCTACATATTCTTTAGAATCTGCATCACCGTCGGCTGCTGTATTTGCAGCCAACAAATAATATTTAGCTGTTCCTTGCTGTGCTTTCAAGATTGCGTCAGACTTGAATCCGAAGGCTTTCATATCTGCAACTGCAATTTCAATCATCATATCATTCGCATCAACAGCAAACTTAAGTTTACCATCTGCACTGGCTACTGAAGGAATAGTACCATATTGATAACCATTAACCTTAATGTCGCCACCTTTGACAGCAAACAAGTTATAAGTCTTACCCTTATCAGAACCCGCTACAAATACATTGCTCTTTATAGCTTTAGTTATGTCAATCTGATTAGTCTTGTCTTTACCGCCATATACAGCAGACAATTTATCTTCATTCATAACAATTGCCTTAGAAGCATCTTCGCTATAAACTTCTGATTTAACGATAACTTCGAAATCAAAGTCTACGGTATTATCGGTATTACCAAACAATGGATAAGTAGCACGAACCTTACGTACTTTGTACATTTGCTGCTCGGCATCCGTTACTTCCTCATCATCATCCCACTTATTAGCTTTCAATTTCGGAGAAGTTTCAATCCAGTTCGGGAATGCAAAATGAGTGTTATCACTACCACCTTCTTCTACATAATTAGCATTATCCAAATCTTTAAATGTCACCGAACTAATATCACCTGTAATATAAGTCTTATCGATAATGATACCTTCGGTTAATGTATAATTCACTTCATCATCAGTAGCAATTGACTTACCACCGGTAATTTGCAGAATTCCATTTTCTACGAAAGCAGGATTCAATTTAATAGCAGTAGTCGGATTAGAAACAGTCAATGTAGCTTCTGCAGAGAAGATAACAGTATTACCATTTGTAGAAGTCAATGTCAATACATATTCTTTCGGCAAGAACTTTTCTACTGTATAACCAATAAGTGCCGCACTTTCAGCTGTAGCATCCAAATCAAATCCGAATGTCACTGCATCGCCATTATTCCATTTAGAGTCAGCACTAGTGTAAGTAGTCTCCTTACCCTTAGCATTGTAGAATGTTACGGCAGCGTTATAAGCTACTTTTTTAGTTTCTGTGTCAGCATCATAACGAGTGGCAGTCAACTTCACATTAGCACCATCACCGTTCAAGAAATTATCCAACTGAACAGCACTCAGACCAAGATCTGCAATGTTCCATCTCAATGCAGCATCTTCAGGTTTGGCAGCCAAAGTGACTGACTTGTCAGCCAATTCGCCTGTTGCTTCCACACCTTGAGAAATAGTAAATGTTGCTTCTTTAGAAACAGCAGAACCATTCAAACCAAGAGCTGTCAATTTCAATGTTACAGAAATAGAAAGGTCACTGCTCGGCATCTTAGCAATAGTCAGCTTGCTGCCTTCAATAGACAATCCGTATTTCTCAACCTGAACAGCGTTGGTTGCTTCAAGAATAAAGTAACCGTCATACTGGTTAGCCAAAGTGAACATAGCCTCTTCTGTATCCGATGGTTTTTCAAACACATCAATTGTTTCTGCATATTTTGCTGATGCAGGGCTGGCAGGAGTAATAGTTACATCGCTGTTAATATCATCAGAATACACTTGATAAGCAAATGCAGTTCTTACTACTGTTCCTTTTGCATTTTCCACCAGCAAAGAAGCATCTTCAACTTCTGCATAAGTCTTTTTAACAGCATCAAAGGCAGGTTCTACCTTCAAAGTCCAAAGACAATCGTTAGCACCGGCTACTCTTGTTTGCATTGCTCCGTCCACAAAAGTAGTACCTTCGGGCAAACCCTTAGAAGGAGTAGAAACAATAATATCGGCTACTTTACCCTTCACATCCAACAAACTGTATGAGAAATTGTCAGTCAGTTCAACTGTGGCAGGAGTAACAATCAAAGGCAGATTACCACCTTGTTTTACAGTTTCATTCTTCTTAATGTCAGCAATTCCCGGAAAAGCCTTCAGCAATGCTTTAGACTCATCTTTTGTAGCATTCCATTCAGTCCACTTCGCTGTTTCAAATTTCACATTCACCTTGGCAGCCGCAGCTTCCACTACAAATGCATCAGAAGTAGCAGGCAATGTAATATCCTGGAACTTACCAGTTTCGTCAGCGATATGGAGCACATAGACACCATCTTTTACCACTACATATGCACTGGTTCCCTGAGCCGGGATTTCAGTAGTCTTTTCTACAAATTCGCCCTTAGCGGCATCCCATTCGTAAACTACCCACATGCCGTTGGCATCGATTTTTGGGGAAGGAGCTGTAACGCCTGCTTTTCCGTCTTCACCTACAGCTTGAGAAGCGGTCTTTTCACCGTCCTTATACCAGAAACCATCTTCGCCGATAGTCCATTCAGTACCGTTTTTTCCGTCTGCACCCTTGATGCCTGTAATAGAGGTGGTAGTACCGTCGCTCATGGTTACAGAGAAACCGTTTTCAATAGAAGAGATATTGGTCACCCATTTTCCTTCTCCCACCAGTTTCTGCAAAGCTGCAATCGCATCCTTGTTAGAATTAATTTGTTCCTGTAAGTCCTTGATGTCATCATCATAGTCTTTACAAGACACAAATGTTCCTGTTGACGAAACCATTAAGGCTCCGAACAGGATTGCACTTAAAAACTTTTTGTTCATAATAGAAAAACTTTAAATTTATAAATTTAAAAAACTAAAATTGGTTATACATATTCTATAGGTTCCGAGGGCACAGCCCTCTGTTCTTGTTTCATATATCTTTTTGGAGAGACACCCGCTACCTTTTTAAAGGAAGTGTAAAACGTACTTCGCGATAGGAATCCGCATCGTTGGGGCAGCTCCTCCAACGGACACTTGCCTGAACGGAGCAGTTCCTTGGCATATTCCACCCGATAACCGTTCACCAAATCTTTCAGGTGACAGCCGAAGTAGCGGTTCACCACGTTCGACAGATAAGTCTGGTTCGTTTCAATCATATCGCTCAGTTTATTCAGTGAGAGCTTCGGGTCAAGGAACACCTGGCGCACTTCCAAATAGTACAATACATATTTATATAGCTCACAATCGACTTTCCTTGCCTGCTCCACGTTACGGCCTGCAAACTTCTGCTCCCAGTAAAGATGGGCAGCCCGGAAGAGCAGATTCTTCTGCCTTTCGGAAGTAAAGGTGCGCTTGTCGCGGTGTAGAAACAGGTAGTCCATTGTACTCTCTTTTTATCATCTCTATTTCAGATAAATACACATTTTTCAAACCCTTAAAAAAGGGTTGCATTCGGTGCATCTCTTAGTAAGAGATACACTTTTTTTCTTCTTTCCCCGAAAATCTTATTCACTACATTATCAATCGGTTAAGTATCGATTGACATTTCCTTTTCTCCTGAAAAGCAAGCATTAAAAGTTGTAAAGGTATTATAAATGAGGAGCTTAGAAATGTTTAGAAAAGAATGGATTACTTCAAAAGGATACTTAAGTGTTTTTCAAAAACTCCACCGACTTTTATAAAAATAAAGGATTCCAGGAGGTAAAACGTAAAAGAGTTGCTCATTATCAACTTTTTCGTTGAATTAATGCGTATTTATATAATAAATTCTATCTTTGCAAAAACAAAACAAATAGATGGAGCATTTATATGAAACAGTAAAAATATTCTTGAAACACTTTAAAACCAAAGCAAAGACATTTGGTATTCGGTTTAGAATAGATAGAAACAAGAATTTCATAGCGTTAGATGAATTAGGCATAGACGCAAAACAAAGAGAAAAAATCATCATGGGGCTAGAACCTGAAAATTATTATCGGGGGCCGCATGAAAACCTTTTAAATGATGACGGAGAACTGTGGGAATTCGGGAAAAAGATAAAGGCTAAAGAAGCTTATATAAAAATAGCTGAAGGCAAGACAGATACCAGCCCGGTATGCATCTCATTCCATCCAGCCGAAAAACCAATAGAGTATCCTTTAAAAACAGATAAACCCAAGAAGAAGGAAAGGAAAAAACAATGAAAGAACAATTTCTATATTGTGAAATGTCAAAAGTTACTTATCGAAAGAATGAATTGACGGTTCCTTATCTCTATTATAAAGATGAGAAAGGAGAAGAATATACTACAACAGAGACTGATGAGATAACCTATCATTTATTGCAAAATGCTTATCGGGAAAAATATATGATTCCTTTTCCCGACGAAATTACCGCTATCCGCAAAAGATACGGCCTATCGGCAATAAAGATGGCTCGTCTGTTGGGCTTTGGTGATAACCAATATCGTTTATATGAAGATGGCGAGATGCCCAGTCTTTCAAATGCCAAAATGATTTCAGGAGCAAGTGATATAAATACATTCAAACGCTTAATAGATGAAGCCGGCGATGCTCTTTCAGAAAAAGAAAAAGCCAAGTTGATAAAACGTGTGGAAGAAATACAGATAGAAGAAGCTAAAAAAGACAGGCTGGAAGAACTTATTTTCCGCAATCACCCAAAAACAAAATCACATTTCAACGGTTATGTATCACTTGACATAGAAAAATTGCGCCACTTCATTCTGTTCTTTGCCGAACAGTTGCAAGGTGTTTTTGAGACGAAGCTTAATAAATTACTCTTTTACGCTGATTTTTCACACTATAAGTTATATGCACAGGGCATAAGCGGCTTACGTTATCGGGCAATCACCTATGGTCCTGTTCCGATCAATTATGGAACCATTTATGAAAGTCTGTCAGGACTACATAAAGATGTGGTAGAGACAAGTAATGGGTTTATCGGGAGTATTATTTATGCGGATTCATCCTTTAATCCTTCTCTGTTTACAGAAGAAGAACTTGAAATAATGCAACTTGTATTAAACAAATTCAAGCATACTTCTGCTGTAAAAATTTCAAATGAAAGCCATAAAGAGAAAGCATGGTTGGATAATGAAGGCAATCATTCCATAATTGACTACTCATACGCTTTTCAAATAAATCACATTTTAACAGAATAACACTCTAAAATTAAAAAACAGGAATAAAAGAATCGGGAAGTAAAATTTTTCTCAAACAACGGTTACTGTTGGAGATGAATGTGTCAAAACTCCCCTTTTATCGACATCACCCTTGCTACAACTACCTGTGGCAAGGGTGACTTTTAGTTTATGGGAGTTTCGACATTTTCAAGAAACAGCATCAAGCATACACAATATACCTAATTGGCAGGGTATGTACCTGCAACAAGGCTATTGAGATAAACTTCAAGATTGGTATATTCAGGACTCAGATTATACTTCGCACCGTCTGACGCATCATTCGGATTGAGTCCCTGTATCACCTCCCATTCATCGGGCATTCCGTCACCGTCACTGTCTTTCAAGACTTCTGTCTGTTTGTATTCCGGCCAGCCTTTTACATCTTTCTGACTGTCTATCAGTCCCAGCTTGCTGCCATTAGAACCGGTATAAGTAAAAGTCCCTTCACGAGTTTCTCTGACAATACGGCTGTCAACAGCATCGCGCGCCAAGGAAGCACCGGCATAATCCAGCACCGATTCATACGCTTGCCGGGCGGTTTCCGTAAAACTTGTATCTGCAATAGGAAATTCGGCAGAAGAGAGAACTTCGGAAGCCGGAGCAAAATTGCCCTTAATCACGAATCCGGCAGCATTGGCCAAGTTCACAGCTTCCAGCTGCTTCCGCTGCTTATCAGACAGTGCAGGACAGGTAGAGTCGAAATAATTTCCTTTCAAATAAAAGACTCCGTGTGTCCCTTTCTTATTCTGATTCTTCCCATCATCTTCGTATGCCGTAAAAATGCGGGCATAAGAGGATTTTGTGGCCGTATAAGGACCCGGCTTATAGTAGTTGTTCACCAAGTTATAAGACCCGCCTTCACCGGCATAAGCTCCTTCATTGCCGAAATTGTAAATGACATTATTGCGCAAGTCCACCTTCTCTGCATCAGGACGCCCTGTATAACGGCTGCCGCAAAGACGTGGAGTACGGTTGCTGTGATGTGCCAACAGGTTATGATGGAACGTAGCCCCCTCTCCTCCCCAAATGCCGCCATAGCCATGGGCACCTTTGGCATGAACGGAATTTGTGAGACTTTCGCTTAAAATACACCATTGCATCGTAAACTCACCGGCACCATAGAAACTGCCACACTCATCGGTACACCAACTTAAAGAACAATGATCCAGCATAATCTTCCTATTGCCGGAATGTCCGCCCATCGCATCATCTTCCGTTCTTGCCACATCTCCCATGCGGGAACGGATAAAACGGACAATGACGTTGTCGGCTCCTATATAAAAGGTATAATTACGGAGACAGATTCCATCGCCGGGAGCTGTCTGACCGGCAATAGTCACATCGCCATGCTTTATTTTTAAGGGTGATTGCAATTCAATGATACCGCTAACCGCAAATACAATGGTACGCGTACCTTTCTTTTCGACAGCCCAACGGAGGGTGCCTTCCGTCCCGTCGTCGGCAAGTGAAGTGACTGTATATACAGCCCCCCCTGCTCCGCCACTGACATAGCGCCCGGCTCCTGCCGCTCCAGGGAAAGCTAAAATGGTGGAACGGTCGGGAACAGGATATTCTGTCAGTGTACCGGGACTGTCAGGTGATTCCGGTCCCAACGGTATTTCAGGCAGGTCTCCATTGTCTATGCTCCCTTTGCCGCAGGCTACAACTGATAAAAACAAGCCCGACAATATAATTTTTTTCATCATAATGTATATCTATTAAAAAGGCACGGATTCAAGGATTGACCGGGGTCACCGCATAAATCCATATAATCCGTGCCTAAAAGTAACTATTTAAATAGTCTTATCCTAAAAATCCTAATACCAACGCGGGTCACCAACCTGATTATAAATCAAGTCTTCATCAGACAGGGTAAAATCACCTCCGGCAGCATCCTTGAAGCCCGGATTTAATGTGGTGGCACTCTTGTCCTCAGCCACTACCTTAGCGGTATCGCCCGAACCGGTGATAATAGAACCGGCAGTCGGAGCGTCAAAGTAATTGTTTCCTGCAAAGTCCGGATTGGCATCCGTGTTAGCCTGATTACTGAACAGGCTGGCAGTCGAGGCTACCAGATTGTTCTTGAAGGTTATCTGATTACCTTTGAAACGGACATACATCAACCGTCTACCGGAATTATTAGAGATGCCCACCAATGTACAATTGGTTATGCTGATAGCAGGAGTAACACCGGCAAATGTAGAAGAGGCATCATCGTAACGCACAAAGTCACGGGCCGCACAGCTATTATAGAAAGTAGAGTTGGACAAAGTAAGTACTTTAATAGCTCCCTTGCGCGAATCCAACATATCACCTCCGTCACACTCAATGTCGTGAACCAGACAATTATTGAATACAATTTCATTGACCATAGCAGCTACATTCAGATAATACAAACCTTTGGTATAGTTCTTGATTTCGCAATCTTCCACCGTCAGCGCATTGTAAGTGGCACCGGCTGTGTTGAAGGTTATTGCCTGACTGCCATCCGTACCTGTACCGTCCATCACAATCTGTCTCAACAATAGAGACGCACCGTCATTCAACGTAATACATCCATTGATTATAGGACGGTCGTTGGGGCGGACTGCTTTCAGTTCAATACTCTTCGAAATGGCAATTTTGGCTATTGACTCCACACCGTCTGCCGTATTCATCACTTTATAAGTTCCCGGATACAGCGCAAAAGCATCTCCATCTTCAGCATTCGCCAATACTTCGGCAAAGTCATCCTCGGGAGTCACGGCAATGGCATCACCCAAATCAAGTAAAGTAGTGAAAGTCAGCGTACCGCGTACTTTCGTTCCGTTCATCAACTTGGCTGTATAAGTGGTTTCGCCGGTCAATCCGGTTATGGTAGCGGCACCGGCTGCTATCTCGTCGGCAGTCACGGTATGAGTGATATCACCCGGAGTAAGAATAATTTCTGTAGCCGCTTCACCGGCAGTCCATCTCAGAGTAGCACCGGTTGCCTGTAAATCTTCATCATTTACCGCTTCAAATATTTGTTCTGCATCTGTTTTAAAATAAACACCACTCCATTTGGATTCGGCAATTCCTTCGCCTACAGCCTGCACACGGGCTGAGTATTTCATACTGCCCTCCAACTTGGATACTGTATAAGGCAGCTGGTCAGCAGTCACACCGCTGATGGTCTTTGCAGGCGAACCGGCGAAAGTCAGACTGTCGTTCTCAAAAACCTCAATGTTATATGCGGTTGCCCCTTTCACAGTCGACCAAGTCAAACGTACATTGGTACGGTTGGTCACTCTCGCTTCCAGATTGACCGGTGAGAAAAGACGGTCATAGTCAATATTCGTGATTTCTTCGTCCGGGTCATCGCAAGCGGCGGTCAGGGCTGCTATTGCCAGCCCCAACATATATGTATATTTCTTATACTTGTTCATAATTTTGGTATTTATGTGTTTATCAACTATTAGTCGTTGGACAAGGTTCCGTTGCTGCTGTCAACAAAAGTCTGCCAAATGGGCCAGAACTGGTTTTCATCCGGGTTCTTCTGATACAGGACATTGATAAGTTCGTCCGTCAGTTTTTCGGTAGAAATCCATGTTGTACTCGATTCATACCCCAAAGCTGCTCCCTCTTCATCTGTATCTCCATGATTCAAACCATAAATCATCAACGTTTCACCATCTGCGGCAGTCTGATAATAGATTTTTTCGGGCAAATCGGCATAAGCGCCTTCCCGTCTTGCCAACTGCGACATCTTGGTTTTGGCTTCGTCCAACTTCTCTTTCAGTAAGTTCCAACGAATCAGGTCGGCCTTTCGAAGAGATTCTCCGGCAAACTCAAAAGCGCGCTGTTCAACAATGGCATTGAAGAAAGCATCCTTGCCGGCAGTGGCCTGAGCCAGATAAGCCGAAACTTTGGAAGTAGGAAGTGCACGGTCAAGAATCGGTTTCAAATAGGCAGCCGCAGCCGACGGCCCTTCCAGCTCATTGATGGCTTCGGCGGCCATCAGGTAAACATCTGCCAAACGCATATACTGCCAGTTCACACCATCGTCGTTGGTAGAAGTCACCACTCGATTCATCCATTCATAACGCAGTTTTCCAAAACACCAGCTTTTCAGGCTGCGTGGTGTCTGCCAGCTTTTGCCATCCTTCTGGTCTTTTGACCATTCGTAAGGAACACAAGTAATGTCACGACGAACATCTTCCACATCATAATCATAATATAAATAAGGTAACGGACCATTTACGCCACCCTGTGCCTGTTGTGTATATTGGTCGGTCTTCTGATGTTTCACACCCAAAGTATACAGAACACGTCCACGACCATCCGAGAACGGAATTTCCCAAATAGACTCGCCTCCGGCTGCTGTATTGTCCTGACAAAGTTTCAAGAAGTTATCTTTGAAAGTACCCAAACGGCATCCACTGTTATTGATGATGTCAAGACACTCTTCCTTTACCAAAGCATACATATTGGCAACGCTCAGTTTCGGGTCATTACTGCGGCGGACACCGTCTGCACGTTGGCTGTATCCGGCTGCATAAAGGGCAATACGTGCACGAAGGCCCTTCACGAATGCCTTATTGACGCGTTCCGTACTCTTGGTAACCGCAGAGCCGTTCGGCCACGGAACCAAATCTTCCGCTTCTTCCAAATCATTTAACAAATGTAAATAAATGCTATCCCGGTCTGTACGAGGCAGATAAACGGTTTCGGAAGTATTCGGTTCAAAACGAGCCGGGACATCTCCCCAACCTTTCACCAAATCAAGATAAAGAACTGCTCTCAATGTAATCGCTTCACCTAGTAATTGCTGAAAAGCAGGATCAGTCAGGTCGGAATAAGTACGCAACCCGCGGATACACAAATTAGCACGCTCGATTCCTTCGTAAAACTTAGCCCAAGCATTGTTTGAGGTATTCATCTGACTGTTCGTGGCGCGGGTGGCATAGGTACAAAGCTCATATTTGCCATCATCCGCCACTTTAGACGCTTCCATATTATTAATCCATTCGATGTCAGTATTGATTCCATAGTAAGGAAGATACCGTCCGCGATAAGAGTTGGTTTCTCCGAAAGACTGGTGAATACCCATTACTGCGGCCTCAGCCAATGATTCTACCGTAAATAGATTGGGTTCTTCCATTGCCGACTGAGCAGGCGACTCTAAGTCACATGAAGTCATAGCTCCCATTAATGACAAAGACAAAAGAGAAGTATATATAAATTTTTTCATTGTTCAATACATTTTTCCTGATTAGAAATTCAAATTAAGGCCAACCACAAACTGACGGCTCTTGGGGTATGCTGAATAGTCCACACCCGGAGTCAGGTTTGTTTTGCGTATAGTGGATACTTCCGGGTCATATCCCGAATAATTGGTCCAGCAGAACAGATTGTAACCGGTCACATAGAAACGTAAGTTCTGGATTCCCACCTTATTCAGCAAAGTGGCCGGAAGAGTATAACCTAATGTCAGTGTATTCAGGCGTAAGAAGGAAGCATCCTCCACTGCCCAATCACTGAAAATCATACGTTGTGTGTAAGGCGACCACATAGTAGTATTGGCATTCATTGCAGCCAGCTTTTCGGGATCGTTGCAAATAGTACCGTTTTCATTCAAATTCGTCCAACGCTTGCCGTCAGCCATCTCCGAAATCATGTTGCGGTATTGATATTTACTGGTTTGCGTAAACTCAATCTTGTTGGCATTATATACATCATTTCCCACACTCCAGTTAAAGTTTGCACTCAGGTCAAAACCGTATGCACGGGCATTGATACTGAAACCGCCTGTATGGACAGGATTGGCATCACCTATTATTTCACGGTCGGCAGTAGTGACCTTGCCGTCTCCGCTTCCATCAATATCAGCCAGTTTCATCATACCCGGACGGAGTGTACCTACCACAGCGGAAGCATCGACTACGCCTTCTTTCAAAATCCATTTCTTGGCGGCAGCATCATAGCCCTCAAAGTCGCTTACTTCATAACGCCCTGCAGAACGGTAACCGAACATTTTACCTACAGCACCGCCTTTGGCAATCCAAAAGTCATTACCGATTTCTGAAGAAGCCCAATAGGTTTCAGCTCCAAAGTCATCCATGATACCTAAATCTTTAATCTTATTTTTGTTGAAACCGATATTGGCACTAAAGCTCAAACCAAAGTTTTTCTTATCAACGGCAATCCAATTCACACTGGCCTCAAAACCTGTATTCTGTGTCTTGCCCATGTTACGATATTGATAATCATAGCCTGTACCGGCTACAGGAAACTGAATCAGCAAATCTTTGGTTGTATTGAGATAGGCTTCCAGCGTACCGCTCAATCTTCCGCCCAATGTGGTAAAGTCCAGACCAATGTTACGGGTAATGGTCGTTTCCCATTTCAAATCAGGATTAGGCATCGTCTTTGATGCGGCCCAATAGTTATTAAAGCCGTTAATCCATGAAGTGGAAGAAGAAGCATAATTCAAGTTCATCTGGCCCGACGGAATATTGTTATTACCGGCAGTACCGTAGCTGAAACGGAGTTTCAAATCGTCCAGCCAACTCTTGGTTCCTTCCATAAACGGTTCTGAAGACACGCGCCATGCAACTGCTGCCGAAGGGAAATAGCCCCAACGGTTTCCGTCTGAGAACTTGGAAGAACCGTCGGCACGGAAAGTAGCACTCAACAAATATTTGCTCTTATAGTCATAATTGATACGTCCGAAAAATGACAAGAGTTTATCGTCAGGGTTAAGGTAATTATCAATGGAATAAGGAGTACCCTGTGTAGAATATTTCCATGCATCCTGTGATGTGAACGATTCGGGGAAACCGTGAACCGTATTGGTCAGTTTCTTTGATTTGGTGACAATCCATTCATGGCCTATCATGGCATTTAAATGATGGTCATCATTCTTCAGCAATTTTTCGAAATCATAATTAACGGTATTCGTATTGCGGAACTTATGACGGAATGTGTTTGCAATCTCCATAGCCGGTTTGCCTTGATTATCCTTTGCAGGAACATTCTTTATATAATAAGTTGTCAATCCCCAAAAGCGTGAATCTTCTTCGCGGTAATCATCATAACCGAATTCTGTCTTGGCACGGAAATTCTTGAAGATTTCCCATGTAAAGCTACCTGCCATATTCAAATTCTTACGCTCACGTTCACGGTCATTATCCGAAATGGCTGTCAATGGATGATACAGGTTACCTAAATCATCATCCGAACTGCCACTTTCCGAGTTCAGGTTTTCCAAAGGTATCGGAGTATAAATCACTGAATATTTCAAACGTTTGTCCGAGTCATACGTGCTGCTGGTATCATTGGCACCGCCACCCTTTACATCTGTATCCGAATAACGGACTGAAAAGTCAAGAGTCACATTCTTTACCGGCTTGCTATTCAACTTCAGACTGAAATTATCACGCTTAAAAGATGAACCTTGCATAATAGCCTTATCATTCATGTGGCTGTAGCCGAACGCATATTTTATTTTATCGCTACCGCCATTAATGTTCAAGCTTTGATTGAAAGCGTGTCCGGTACGTCCGAAAGTCTGATCCTGCCAATCATTTCCGGAAATATTCTGATACATATCCATATCCTGATAGTTCCCAAAATAATCGATATAAGAACTCATATCATTTTCTTTAATTAAGCCGGCCAGCTCATATTGCCATTTGGCATAGTCGTATGGAGAAAGTACATCCAATGTTTTTGCAATTTTCTTAATACTGTAATATGCGTTATAAGTCACACTCAGTTTTCCCTCCTTACCGGATTTAGTTGTTACCAAAATAACTCCGTTCGCACCGCGGGAACCGTAGATGGCAGTAGAGGAAGCATCCTTCAGCACCGTCATATCTTCAATATCGGAAGCCGGAATGTCGGAAATGGTTTCTACAGGAAAACCATCGACAATAAACAATGGAGTATTATCACCCGTAATAGAGCCACCACCACGCACACGGATTCTCATTTCGGCATCAGGAGAACCTTCTGTAGTAGTAATCTGTACACCGGCCATTTTACCGGTCAGTGCCTCTGTTGCCGAAGCAACCGGAACCGCAGCCAACTTATCAGCACCCACTGATGTGACAGAACCGGTCAAATCCTTACGTTTTACCGTACCGTAACCAATAACGACCACTTCTTCCAATGCTTGTGAGTCATCATTCAATGTTACATCAAATTGTGTTTGATTTCCGACCTTAATTTCTTGTGTGACGCACCCTATGTAAGAGAATACAAGGATATCACTCGACTTAACGTCGGACAAGGAAAATTTACCTTCAAAATCGGTAATAGCGCCGTTGGTTGTCCCTTTTACTAAAACATTTGCCCCAATCAGTGATTCGCCGGTAGCGTCTTTCACAATACCGCTCACCTGATGTCCTTGAGCAAAAGCGACCAAACAAAGCATACTCAGAAAAAGGGTTGAGACTGCTTTTCTAGCTAATTCTTTTAGATTCATAAGATGTGTTTTTATAGTTGTTATTTTTTCTAAGGCTACAAAGAACCTATATTCACTGAGGCAAAAGTAGATGTTTCAAAATGTCCCGATGTGTAGTTTTTATCATTTTATGTGGATTAATCAACTATTCTCAGAATTTCCACGTATTACACCGGTTGTAAAACAGATTTTCAACAGTTATCTTTTGAGCCTCTTCCGATGATAGCTGCCTGCTCCATTCTACCCTTCCGGAAATATCAGCGCCCTCACCTGCATTTTTATATTCCCGATAACGGACTGTCTGTTCGTTATCAGAATTTTTCCAATTATGCCATCCGGCAGGAAGAATATGTTTTCCTAATTCGCACTCTATAAATAAGGTATAGGCAAAAGGACGCCACGGACGCCCCAGATATACCTTTTCCACTCCGGGAGCAGCCGTCAGTTTGCAATGTTGAAAGACATAACCGTATTCCGCCTCTGCAGGAGTGGAAGCGGCAGTTATATAAGAATCTCGTTTACTGTGAATAGTACACCCCTGAAACAGAGCTGTGGAAGGTCCAAAAATAAAATCGGTAGTTCCCTCAATATAGCAATCTTTAAAATACAGACGTGTAAATTTTGCTCCAGTATATACCGTATCCTGATTTCCAAGGAAACGACAATTGATAAAACGAAGACAATCCCCTTCCGTATGGAGTGCTACGGCTTGTCCCAATGGAGCAGCATTATTTTCAATAGTCAGATTTCTAAAAGTAACATGACTGCCTTCCACCTTTACCGTATAGGTACGGAAGGTTCCCATTTTATTTATATTGGCGTGGTCGTCATAGGTAATAACGGTCTTCTCTTTGTCTTCACCTATTATCTCAAGGTTCTCTAACCAGGACGGAACAACCACTTTCTCTTTATACACACCATTCTTTATATAAACGGTCACTGTATAGTCCATAAAAGCGCGAACACTTTCCAATGCATCTCCCAGAGTGTGGTAATGGCCTGTCCCATCGCACGAAACGATGAGTGTATCTCGCCGTTGTTGTCCCCATAAAGTAGCGACAACCAACCACATACATCCTATAATCGCTATTCTTTTCATTTCATTATTCCAATGGAGTTTTACAACCGCTGCCACCATTTGCATGCAAACGCTCCCATTCCAAACTTGCCATGATAAACGGACCTACAGCCTTCGCATCATTGACACGTATCTGTTCATTTATATAATAGTCATAGTCTCCCATACGATAGTTTTTACCTCCCAAACCGGCTACGGCACACGCACTCGTAATAGAAACCAGTCCTTTATCATCCACTTCTATAAACTGCTTCAAAATACCTTCATATCCTTTTTGAGCCACCTCCATATAAGATGAACAGATATATCCTTTACGAACAGCCTTCAACAGTGCGTACACAAACATAGTAGAGCAGGAAGACTCCAAATAGTTTCCTTTATCACCGCTACGGTCTATCACTTGATACCATACACCGGTGCGGGTATCTTGAGTACGTTTTATTTGAGCAGCCAACTTATTTAAAATGGCAATCACCGAATCCCGTCCCACTTCATGCTGCGGAATAAAATCAAGCACATCTACACATGCCATAGCATACCATCCCATCGCACGCCCCCAGCAATGTTGTGATTGTCCGGTGACCTTATCCGCCCATCTCTCCCGTTTACTTACATCGCAGGCATGACGATAAAGATCATTTTCTGCATCGTAAGTATGGCGAGCAACTGTAACAAATTGGTTAATAATATCCGCATAGTCATTTACACGATTATTGCGATAGGCATATTCTGCATAAAAGGGCTGTCCCATATACAGTCCATCCAACCACATCTGATGCTCATAAATCTTCTTATGCCAGAAACCGCCGTCAGCATTCCGGGGATGTGTATCCAATTGACTTCGCAACAAATCCAAAGCTTTCCTATACTTTTCATCCTTAGTCTGCTCATAGATACGAAATAACATTTTACCTGAGTTCAGACGGTCAATATTATACTCATGCAACTTATAAGTCTCGATAGAACCGTCGGCATGAATCATCGTATCGGCATAGGCCACCGCATAATCAAAGAATTTCTTGTCTCCATACGCATCATACACATCAAGCATCGACTGAAGTTCCAGTCCATGACAATAATCCCACTTCAAACGAGTCTGGAAGTCAAGTTGCCAAGACTCGGGACAACGCATCATTTCTGAAGTTGCCATACGGACAGACCACGGCTGTTTATCACACACCTTCTGAGCACCACACAATAGCGGAGCAATCATCAGTAATCCTGATACAATAAATTTACAGATAGATTTACTTTCCATGCTGTTGTTTTGTTTTAGTATTAGACCTTTTATCTTTTATAAAACAAAAGTAGTTCTTTTACTGAAAAACATTGTGGATTTTTAAATATAGAGAGTGTATTATTTGGTTTTCGTGTACGAAAACGATAAAATTGTGCGCGGTAACGATAAAAAGTGTGCAAAATTGTCCATTTTACTAATAATTAAGGTTTTCCCGTTTGATTAATTGAGAAAAGGTTTTATTTTTGGGGCAGTTTTTAATTCATACTATTGTAGGAACACATTCATTTAACTATTAAATCACAAGAGAATGGAAGAAGTTTTCAGTTATATCATCGGTCTGGGTGCAGCTGTGATGATGCCTATTATCTTTACAATTTTAGGAGTTTGTATCGGTATTAAATTAAGCAAAGCATTAAAAAGTGGTTTGTTGGTCGGAGTCGGTTTTGTTGGATTATCTGTTGTTACAGCCTTGTTAACCAGTAGCCTTGGTCCCGCTTTAAGTAAAGTTGTCGAAATATACGGTCTCCAATTAAAAGTATTCGATATGGGTTGGCCTGCTGCTGCTGCCGTTGCTTATAATACTTCCGTAGGTGCATTTATCATTCCGGTTTGTCTGGGTGTCAACATATTGATGTTATTAACAAAGACTACACGTACGGTTAATATCGACTTATGGAACTATTGGCATTTTGCCTTTATCGGTGCAGTAGTCTATTTTGCAACAAGCAGCATCCTATGGGGATTCTTTGCTGCTATCATCTGTTATATCATCACTTTGATTCTGGCAGACTATACGGCAGACAAGTTCCAGGGCTTTTATGAAAAGATGGAAGGAATTTCCATTCCCCAGCCTTTCTGCGCAGGATTTGTGCCATTTGCTATTGTTATCAATAAAGTATTGGATAAAATACCCGGATTCAACAAATTGAATATTGACGCCGAAGGCATGAAGAAAAAGTTCGGTCTGCTAGGCGAGCCTTTGTTCTTAGGTATTTTGGTCGGTTGCGGTATTGGCGCACTGTCTTGTAAAAACGGACAGGAAGTGGTAGACAAGATTCCTTATATTTTAGGTTTAGGTATTAAGATGGGTGCCGTTATGGAATTGATTCCACGCATCACCAGTTTGTTTATTGAAGGTTTGAAACCCATCTCTGACGCAACCCGCGAAATGATTGCAAAGAAATTTAAAGGTGCAGTCGGACTGAATATCGGTATGAGTCCTGCTCTGGTAATCGGCCATCCTGCAACTTTGGTCGTATCATTGTTACTGATTCCCGTTACACTGTTGCTGGCAGTGGTACTCCCCGGCAATGAATTCTTACCTTTGGCTTCATTGGCAGGTATGTTCTATGTATTCCCATTGGTATTGCCCATCACTAAAGGTAACGTATTAAAAACCTTCATTATCGGGTTTGTTGTATTGGCTATTGGCTTGTACTTCGTAACAGATTTAGCTCCTTACTTTACTCAAGCCGCACAAGATGTTTATGCCAAAACGCAAGATGCAGCCGTTAATATCCCCCAAGGCTTTGAAGGCGGTGCATTGGACTTTGCATCCAGTCCCTTCTCTTGGGCAATATTCCACATGACTTATACATTTAAGATAATCGGTTCGGCTATTTTAGTGTTAATAACCCTATTCCTGATGGTATTAAACCGTCGTGCCATCATCAAATATCAGAAGTCGGTAAAAAACGCTCAATAATAAAAACAGAAAATAAGATAACTAATAAATAAGAACGAAAATGAAAAAATTAGCAATTGCAATGATGCTGGGCGTGTCTGCTTTGGCAGCTTCAGCTCAAGTAAATTACAAGGTACAGACAGCTTGCCATCCGCAAGATGTAAAACACTATGATACAGAACGTCTGCGCAACTCGTTCATGATGGAGAAAGTAATGGCACCGGATGAAATCAATGTCACCTATACTCTCTACGACCGCCTCATTTATGGAGGTGCCATGCCTGTAAACAAAGTCCTGAGACTGGAAACATTCCGCGAACTGGGTCCGGAAATCACTTACTTCCTCGAACGCCGTGAACTGGGTGTGATTAATGTTGGCGGTGACGGTGTAGTCACTGTAGACGGTAAGGAATATCCCATGAAGTACAAAGAAGCACTTTATGTAGGGTGCGGCAACAAAGAGGTTACCTTTAAGAGTAACGATGCTACCAAACCGGCTAAATTCTATATCAACTCAGCACCGGCTTACAAGCCATACGTCACTCAGCTGATTACAACCGATGCCAAACTTCAAAAGGCAAACCCCAAGAAATATGCTTTGGCTATCTCTGACCACTACGGAAAAATGGAAGACAGTAACGACCGTATCGTAAACCAGTTGATTGTGAAAGATGTATTGGAAAGAGTAAAAGACGGTGGTACGAACCAATTGCAGATGGGACTTACCGAACTTGCTCCGGGTTCTGTATGGAATACCATGCCGGCACATACTCACACACGCCGTATGGAAGCCTATTATTACTTCAACCTGCCCGAAGGAAATGCTATCTGCCACTTAATGGGTGAACCCCAAGAAGAACGTCTGGTGTGGTTGCACAACGAACAGGCTATTACTTCTCCCGAATGGTCTATCCACGCAGCAGCAGGAACCAGCAATTATACCTTTATCTGGGGTATGGCAGGAGAAAACCTGAAGTATAGTGACAAGGATGAAATCAAATATACAGAAATGAAATAAGCGGATTCCACTCTCGTCCGATTCTCATTGATGTTTGTCATTCTGAATGTGATGAAGAGCTTTCATGATTATGATTGAGATTCTTCGCCGCTTTCGGAATGACAAACTTGTTTTTTAATCATTGTTGACCGAATAATACATAGTTTCTACCAATTTTTACATAGAAACCGGCACCAAAATACTTACTTTTGTACCATTAAGAAAAATATAATCTACTAAATCTATTATTATGAGTACATTTCAAAATGCCAGCGGGAAGATGACAAACTTCAGATGGATTATCTGTGCCATGTTATTCTTCGCCACTACTGTCAACTATCTGGACAGACAAGTATTGTCGTTGACCTGGAAAGATTTCATCGCTCCCGAGTTTCACTGGACAGATTCAAATTATGGAGATATCACGGCTATTTTCTCTATTGTATATGCAATAGCCAACTTATTTGCCGGACGTTTTATTGACTGGATGGGTACCAAGAAAGGTTATCTCTGGGCTATTGCCGTATGGTCAATAGGAGCTTGTCTGCATGCACTTTGTGGTTGGGCAACCGAGCATACACTAGGTATCCACAATGCGGAAGAAATGATTTCCGCCACCGGAGCCGTCGCTTCTACCATTGCCATCACCAGCGTATATTACTTTATTGCAGCACGCATCGTGCTTGGTGTAGGTGAGGCCGGAAACTTCCCTGCCGCCATTAAAGTGACAGCCGAATATTTCCCCAAGAAAGACCGCGCCTATTCCACTTCCATCTTTAATGCAGGAGCTACCGTAGGAGCTTTGGCTGCTCCCGTTACCATCCCGACTTTGGCACGTTACTTCCAGAGTATAGGTATCGGCAATGGTTGGGAGATGGCATTCGTTGTCATCGGCGGACTGGGCTTTATCTGGATGGGATGCTGGATGTTCCTTTATAAGAAGCCGGCAGCCAACCCACGCGTCAATGCAGCAGAACTCGAATATATCGAACAAGATAATAACAATGCAGACCAAACAGTGGAGCAACAGGCCAGCGCCAATGAATTCGACAACAAGAAAATTCCATTCTGGAAATGTTTCAAATTTCCTCAAACATGGGCAGTATTCATTGGAAAGTTTATGACTGACGGTGTGTGGTGGTTCTTCCTTTTCTGGACCCCTGCTTACATTTCAGATGTATATGGATTTGCTTCCGACACCGGTACGGCACAATTGTTGATTTTCGTTTTATATGCCATCACCATGTTATCTATCTATGGCGGCAAGCTTCCTACTATCATCATCAACAAGACCGGCAAGAACCCATATGCCGCCCGTATGCAGGCTATGTTTATCTTTGCCTTATTCCCTTTATTGGCCTTATTCGCACAGCCGCTTGGCAACTATTCCTATTGGTTTCCGATTGTTATTATCGGCATTGCGGGAGCAGCACACCAATCTTGGTCTGCCAATATTTATTCCGTTGTAGGCGATATGTTCCCCAAGAGCACCATTGCCACTATTGTAGGTATTGGCGGTATGGCAGGCGGTATCGGCTCATCCCTTATTAATATGGGGTCGGGCAGACTGTTCGATTATGCCGCACAGACCGGTATGAAGTTTATGGGATTCGAAGGAAAACCTGCCGGCTATTTCATTATCTTCTGCATCTGTGCAGTAGCCTACCTGCTGGGCTGGGTAATAATGAAAATACTAGTACCGAAATACAAACCTGTTGATGCCTAAAGTTCTGTCAGCCGGTTCATTATAACCCATATAAATTCCCCTGTCCCGAAGAATCGAAACAGGGGAATTTTCTGTTTAGTTTTAGTGTTGCGTTCTCTGATTTATAGCCTTTTACATAATATATGTCCTATCCAGTAGTTTCTCCGCCCAGGTATGTTCGCCGGCAATCCACTGTGAGTCTTCCTGACTGTGAGGTTGCTGATACATCCTGTTTAACAGTTCCTGATACTCATGCAACAAATTAACGGCATCCGCCTGTTTGTTTTCTCTGAGCAGCAATAATATCTTCATCTTACAGATATTCACATTCGTTATTTTAGATGTCTCATCCGCCTTATTCAGGTACTCCAGACATTCTGCATTGCTTTCTTTGCTATTAGACAATTTCATAATGCTGCGTGCCACCATCAGATAATCATCCGAACAGGCCATAGCATTATTTATATTCTTCATTGCCAAACGCCTTGATTCGTTATATTTCTTATTATAATCCATCATGCCTGCCTCATAGCTGACCACAGTAGAGGTTTTCTTTAAATAATTCCGGTCTTCAGCCAATGGGGTGAACTTACCCAGCTTCCCCACCCTTTCGGGCAAAGAACCATACGCACCGTACTTGGATAATACTTCCACATCTTTATTGCGCTGATAATATTGATTGATTTTATTCAAAGCAGAGATGACTGCCTCCTTATTCTTTTCCATCAGACTCATAAAGCTCATGGCCATACGGTCAGCCTCTTTCTCTTGTTTCTCCGAGTAATCCAGTCCCATACGGTTAGCGATATTATCATTAACCAATGCCTGAACTACATCATTTGTTGCAAAAATCAGTCCGGGAACATAATAATCATAACGATCATACAGATATTCCTCCGTAGCGGCAACCACTCCGTCCGCTACAGCTCCCCAAAACTGTGCACGCTTGGCACGGGCAATATTCTTGTTTACGGTGATAATGGCATGATCGAGCACATAATGGGCCACTTCACGACTCATTACAGCATACAGTTCCTCTTCACTGTCCAATGTAGTCAACATTCCCGTAGAAACCAGCAAGCAGTCATTTCCCAACATCAACATATCAGGAGCCGGAGATTTCAACACACGCACCAACGGAGTTCCGTCGCGCATTACTGCCATCTTTTCGGGTATGATACTCAACAGCATACATTGCAAATAATCCTCTATTGCGGCATCATCATAAAAGAGTTTGGCCTGCTCCAATTCTTTCATATAATCATCTGCTTCACGAGCCTGCTCTTTCCGCATTCCCTCTTGATAGCCTTTCTTCTCGTAATAAGAGATTAAATCATTTGATAACTGTGCTGTCTGCCAGAATGAATTCTTATCCGTGGCTTTGAGCGCTATCACACCCAATTCATTCACTGGAACACCTACCTGTATTCCATTGGCAACCACCACAGCCTGCAATTTGGACTCACCCTGTTCAGTCGGCCTTTTCAACTTGATAACACGCTGCAAAATACAAGAGGTGCCTTTCTTCACATCTTTATAGTCCTGCTTGAACTCACCCGGAATATTCAACATCGGACTCAATGGCCGGTTATTCTGCGAAAACATGATTCCGCATTCCAGCATTGCGACTAAAAGAAAAAGAATGTATCGTTTCATAGTGCCTTATTTTTAGAACACTACAAAAATAGGAAAGGGAAAAAATACAATAAAAGGAAAAGCCCTACAAACAGGTAGGGATTTCCCTAATTAATAGCCTGTATCAGACGGCGATATATCAGGTTATGGTTCAAAATATCGGGCACTCCCGTTATATACAACTGCTTTCGGGCACGCGTCAATGCCACATTTAATTTACGGTCTATCCATACTCCGTTCTCTTCCGTCAGGTTAGGCAAGAACTTCAACTGATAAAGGTAATTTACACAAAAAGAATAAATGATTACATCACGTTCACTTCCCTGATAACGCTCCACCGTATCCACTGATATTTCATTCAAAGCCGGTATCCCCAAAGACTGAATTTCTTTCCGAATCAATGCTATCTGACTACGATAAGGAGTGATAACCCCTAAAGTACGGTTAGTATCAAAACCCTCCTTATAAAGATGATACACATCAGCCGCCAATTGAGCGACAATACACGCTTCATTCCGGTTCGTCTTTCCCGAAACACTTTCCGTATCCCGCTCCGAAGGAATAAACCGAACCGGAGCATCAACATCTTCCAACTGATGCGGCAGTCCCAACGCCTCCAACTTTCCGGCATAAAACTCCCGATTAGGAAACAAGGCCACACCGGGATGCATACGTCCCTGGCGGCAAAGCATATCCACCGCCGGAGAATGTTCTTCCTGCAAATGAAAACGATAAAGCCGTTCAAAAAGAGAATCTTTCAGATTATAAAGTCCTATCCGCCGCAACTCTTCATCGTGCACTTCAGACTGTTCATTACTCTGCAACACAACAGCCGGCAACTGTTTATGATCACCAATCAGGATAAACTTTCCTATTCCGTTACGTCCGTCCTTAAACCGTGCACAAAGGACTCCCAGTAACTGAGGTTCCAATATTTGTGTAGCCTCATCAACAATTGCCACATCAAAATGCTTCAACTTGAACAGTTCCGATTTAGATGCAATTGATGCAACCGTTCCCACATAGATACGACAATCTGCCATACGGATGTTTACCTCCCGACGGTTGTTACATTCCGACAACACATTTTCCAACAAATGTTTGCGGAAACGCGCATCACAAGACAATTCACTTCCCACTCGTATGTAATCCACTTGCGGCCGGATGGAAGAAAGCGACTGGCATATCTCATCCACGGCCCGATTGGTGTAAGCCAACAATAGAATCTGCATCGAGGGACAAGCATAAAAATGCTCCACCATGCGCCTCAAAGCGCGAGACGTCTTTCCGGTTCCCGGAGGCCCCACCAACAAGAAATAATCACGGGCTGCCACCGCTTTCAGAGCTACCCGTTCAAAATCATCGGTCGCACAGGCTATTCTATTTTCATAAGCTGTATCAAAACGAGGAGGACGTTGTCCCAACAATAAATCCCTGCGCTCCGGATTCGCATCCATAAAAGAAGACAGCCCCAAATACATACTTCGGAAAGTGGTATCCATCGTATCATGCTCCACAGCATAACGGCTGTTTTCGGGAAACACCAACGGATTCCGTTGTGATGCCCGAAGGCGAATCCGCAACTCACTGTCAGTTATGGATTCTATATTTCCCTTAAACACCATTTTATTGGTCACGTTATCCGTATCTTTATTACGTTCATAAAGCACCACCACATCTCCATTACGGAAGTTGGGCAGAAAAGTTTCTTCATATTGAGGTATAGCCAACACAATAAAGGCTTTATGAGCCTGTGATGCACGGTTTTCAACAATGGCAAGATCATACAAAATCTCGCCGGCCTCCCGTTTTTCATCCAGCGTACTAAGCCATAAGGCAGAAGCACCTGTTCTGCTATCGCAATCCACATCCCCCGATTTAGAAGTATAAAGTTCTTTTGTAATAAAATTATAGAGCGTATAGAAATAGACACGTTCCAACGGAGTAAGCAAATCCAAACGCTCACCAAAACGAGAAATAGACGGTTTAAGATACTGCTCCCAAAACCGTCCTTGTAAGCCCTTCTGATTGAGTACAGAAGGATTGATTTGCGCCAACAGCTGTTGGGTGAACGAAGGATGATTATGCAACTGCACCCCATATTCCAAAGCAACAATACAGTTGCGCAGATTAATGATGCGCCGCACTTGCGCCCAAGACGCCCGTGCCGGATAAAGTAACGGATAACGAGTATATAATAAGTAAGGATGCATACGGCGACGGTCTTGCTCCATGCTATATTCCAACACCGCCATATAGAGCAACATCTGTACACGATTATTCTCTTTCGGTTCCATCCTGCCTTGCATGGAATATTCGTCCGCCTTGCCCGACTTCATTTCTATAAAGCTGCTCATGTCACGCTGCATATAGTCCAAACGCCCCTGAATGCCGAGTGCCTCACAAATATAAGAAGGTTCCAACACAGCATCGTTCTTATCAAGATTATATCCCGGTTGCATAAATGTCTCCTGCACTGTTTCACGGATATGTTCGAAATGCATTCTACAGTCTTGTGCGAACTCTTTCTCTTTTTGAGGATTCAAAAGCTCCTCACAAGCAGCCAGTTCGATAGGATACTGCCGGAAAGCCTTTCTCATACATTCAGTGTAATCGGGCTCTTCCTCTTCTGCATGTATCCATTCATCCAAAAACAGATTGGCAATGTTACCCAGCAATAAGGGACGGGCATTTTCAATAGGAACCAGGCGGCTCAGGAAATAATTGGCGGGATGGCTACCATAATCCTTATAACACTCCGCCAATGAACTGATATCCAATAAATAGTCAGGCTCAAGTACTATAAAAGAAGGAGTATAAACCCCATCATCATCGACGGTTACATCCAGCAAGTTCAATTGAGCATACCGCCAAAGTGCCTCCACCGTATCTTTAAACTCCTCATTTACACCAGACTTGTTATAATTCACCTTTACCGGTTCTTCTTCAAGCACATCTATCGGGCGAACATACAAATAGCTTTCATCAGCATATTCAAAGCACACCCGGATACGACGAATCCGGGCCTCTTTCGCCCTTTCCATCACAGCAATCACTTCCTGCTTAGGAAGCTGCACATAAAGTTTCAGCGGAATATCTTCATGAAAAATCTTCCGATAGGCATAAACCACGGCACGGAGGTCTCGCAAAAATTCCTGTTCGGACGGTTCCTTGCGATGATTCAGAATATCATTCGAAGTCAGACGGAATGTATGTAATTGATTCTGTTCCTTACCATCCAACGCAAATTGAGTGGACACATAATTAATACGGGCAGCCAAATCTGTAACTTGCAGACTTGTTCCCTGCATTTGCTGCCTCATCACCCGTTCCAATGCTTCACGTAACTGCCTGTAACGGTGTGTCAAAGGCTGTTCCTTTTCAACGACACACAGGTTATATAATTCTTCGTAATATTCTGCTATTTCTTCATTCATGCTTTTCTTGATTTGCTCTCACGAATACAAAGGTACTAAAATGAAAGCAAACCACCCTCTATACTCATCCGGAATCGTTAAGCAGATGAAGCAATTCCTTACTAAAGACTAAGGTCTTTTAAGCGGCAGATTATTACGTTCCACTATAATGGGACGTACGTTCTACTGTAGCAGGACTTAATAATCTACAGTACAAAATGGCTTAATAGAAAGGAAGAAAACGCTTAATCCTGTAAGCTAATATCCTTCCCACGACTTGGCTTCCTTGGTATTCTTTTCCTTAGCACGCATTTTTTTGCTAAATATGATGCCCAAGAGTTTATCTGCATTAAAAGTGGTGCTGATACCGGCTCCCACCATCAAAGCACTGGGAGTGAACTTTCCTGCCGATGCCGGTTCGAGCCGCGGATCATAACCAGCCAGATATTCCTTATTAAGCGGAATCTCCACATAAATCTTTTCTTCGTCAGGAGAATTAAAAGGACCGTAAGGCAACAGACGGATATACCCTTGGCCGTCAATCGTATCTATCTGAGAAATATAATAGCGGGGAAGTTCTGTCTCAAACTTCATATTCTTTTTAGGGAAAGGAGTGGACTTCATTTTCCACTTCTCCGGATTAAACAAGCGGTCTATCTCTTGTTGGGTTTCATCATCGATAACGATTTCCACCTGTCCGTTCAACAACTGTTGCAAACGCAATGAATCCTGTTTTGTCAATTGCCTTGACTCTCCTGTCTTCTGGGCAAAAGAAAAGAACGGCAAACACAAACATACTAAAAGGAAGAATATACGTTTCATGGCATTCCGTTTTTTGGTTATTTCCAAATATACAGAAAAGAAACGTAAATTCTTCCTTCTTCCCGGGATTATTGAGGTCGTTTTTTCGTTAATCCTGGTAATAAACTCTTTTCACCCGATTAGAGACACTTGTCAATATCTCGTAAGGAATTGTCTCCAGAATTTCAGCCAAGACCGTTACCGGTAAATCATCACCAAATATCACTGCCTTGTCCCCTTCTTTGCAGTCGATATCCGTCACATCTATCATGCACACATCCATACATATATTACCTACATACGGTGCTTTCTGTCCGTTCACCAAACAGTAAGCGTGTCCATTACCCAATTTACGGTTCAATCCGTCGGCATAGCCGATAGGAATGGCCGCTATGCGGGAATCACGCTCCAAATGCCCCTTCCGACTGTAGCCCACAGTCTCCTCTTTGGGTACATCGTGTATCTGGAGAATCGTTGTTTTCAACGTACTGACATTATGAATAATCTTATTGGTAAAAGGGTTCACACCATATAGCCCTATTCCCAGACGAACCATATCGAACTGCGCACCGGGATAACGCTCTATGCCCGCAGTATTACAGATATGGCGCAATATCTTATGCGGAAAAGCATCCTGCAACTCCTGTGATGCTTTTTCAAAAGTTTCTATCTGACGGCGCGTGAAGGAATCAAACTGTTCGGCATCACTTCCCACCAAGTGCGAAAATACGGAACGGGGAATGACAGCCGTCTGCTTTTTCAGACGCTCTATCAACTCCGGTATCTCATCCGGCGTAAAGCCGAGCCGATGCATACCGGTATCCAGTTTGATATGAATAGGGAAATTAGTCACTCCTTCTTTTTCGGCAGCTTTTATCAATTCATTCAATAAATGGAAACTATAAACTTCAGGTTCGAGCTTATAATCGAACATGGTTTTGAAGGCGGTCAATTCCGGATTCATAATAATGATGGAACTGGTTATACCGGCTTTTCTCAAGTCCGAACCTTCATCGGCAACCGCTACAGCCAAATAATCCACCCGATGGTCTTGAAGGGTCTTCGCTATCTCGTATGAACCGGCTCCATAAGCCGATGCCTTCACCATACACACCATCTTTGTCTCCGGTTTCAACTTACTACGATAATAATTCAGGTTATCAACCAATGCATTCAGATTTATTTCCAGAATCGTTTCATGTACTTTCAGCTCCAAACGATCCGAAATATCATCGAAATGGAAACTTCGTGAACCCTTTATCAAGACAACCTCATTACGCAAGTTGAACAATAGGTCAGACTTCAACAATTCTTCCGTGCTGTGAAAGAAATACTTCTCTATTTCAAAACGAGAAGAGGCTGTACGAATCTCATCACCTACCCCGATAATCTTTTCCACTCCACGGCTATGCACCAGTTCGGCCACCTGACGGTAAAGCAGTTTACTGCTTTGCCCCGTTTCAAGCATATCCGAAAGAATCAGCGTACGTCTCTTGCCTTTGTCTTCCGAGCGGCGTGACATAAAATCAAGTGCGATATCCAATGACGCCAAATCCGAATTGTAACTATCATTGATAATGACACAGCCATTCTTTCCTTCTTTCACCTCCAAACGCATCGCAATTTGTTCCAAATGCGCCATACGCTCTGCAATGTCTTCGGCAGGTACCATCATATATAAAGCCACCGCCAGACAATGCAATGAGTTTTCAATAGATGCATCATCAATAAACGGTATCTTATATTCATTCGGCATCCCCAAATAACGGTATTTAATAGTGGTGGAGTCCTCTCCTTTCCGAACAGACTCTATAAACAAAGGACGTTCATTGTCCTTCTTAGACCAGGCAATCTCACGCGAAGTAAAAAGAGACTTACTTACACAAGAACTGATAAGTTCATTATCACCATCATAGATAATCACATCACAGTCCTTAAAAAGTGTCAGCTTCTCCATACATTTCTCCTGAACAGAAAAAAAGTTCTCTTGATGTGCACCGCCGATATTTGTCAATATACCGATAGTAGGACGGATAATACTCTGCAAAGCCTCCATTTCACCCATCTCAGAAATACCGGCTTCAAAGATAGCCAACTGGGTTTCTTCATTCATCAACCACACAGAAAGCGGTACCCCAATCTGTGAATTATAACTGCGAGGAGAACGAGTAACCGCACGGTCGGGGCTGAGCAACTGATACAACCATTCTTTCACTACGGTTTTGCCGTTACTTCCGGTAATGCCGACCACCGGAATGAGGAACTGCTCCCTGTGTTTCTCCGCCAGCTTTTGCAACCCCTTTAACGGATTGGCTAATTGCAAAAAATTGGCATCGGCATAAACATCCTTGTTTTCAGGCAGTTCACTCACTACAAAATTACGCACTCCACGTTCATACAAATCGGGAATATACTTATGACCGTCATTACGTTTGGTTTTCAACGCGAAAAATAAAGTTTCTTCGGGAAAGCACAACGAACGGCTATCCGTTAAAATCCAATCAATCTGTGCATTGCGGTCACCAACACGTTTGGCACCCAAGACCTTTACTATATTTTCAATTGAGCTTGACATTGTTCTAATTCTTTTTGAAGTTCAAAATACGGGAACTTTTCTTTCATCCTGCTTATCTTTAACACTATTTGAGTTAAAAAACTACGGTATGCCTCTGAACCGGCATCGAAAGGTTTATGATTCAATCCTTTGCATATCTCTTCCCATTCTTTCATTATCTGCCGTGTCTGAGTACTGAAATAAGTATCTCCGAAGCACTCCCACAAATAAGATACGGCCACACGCGAAGGATGAAGCATATCGTCTGCATAAAAGCGGTAATCGCGAAGTTCATCCATCATAATCTCATAAGAAGGGAAATAATGACACATCGGAAAATGGCGTTGTAAAGTATCTACCGCCAATAAAAGGGTTGACTTACTTATCTGATTGCCATGCATACCATCTTTAGCGTGCCGGATGGGACTGACCGTGAACAGAACATTCAGACGAGGGTTCAATTCCCGCAAAGTTTTCAACAAGTTGAAATATTCGCTCACTATTTCTTCTACTGAAAGAAGCCTGCGAGTGAACAATTTATCCGGTTGTTTATGGCAGTTACCCACAATTGTCCCAGTCTCTTTCAGAGAATAGACCCATGCCGTCCCCCACGTTATCATCAGCCAGTCGGTTTGCGGCAATTCCATGGCAGCTCTCCCCAACCTGTCATTAATCCGCGACAGACATTCTTCTGCCGAATTGCCTGAAAAAGAGCTATGATGCATAAAACTATGCCAACCCGCCCTGTCGCAAAACAAATCCGCCTCATTATAAGTTTTATAAGAGAGAGTTTGACGGATAGCCTCTGCCACAGATAAAGGATTATATAGAATACCAAAAGGGTTCACATCACACCGAAACTTATTTGCCAGCAACAAATTTCCGATATTTTCGGCAAAACAGGAACCAAATAGCATAATTCGGTCAGAATGACGGATTTCTGTTTCCTTTTTAGGCAGTTCTACTTGCGTTCTGAAATTCATATCAATAAGAGTCTATCTAATTTTTAAGGACAAATGTAATCATAATACACATAATTATGCTATTTTTGCAAGATATTTATCATATCATAGGAATGGAACAGGATACTTCATATATGTTGCTGAAAAGTTTAGATACACCGGAAGATTTGCGCCGCTTAGGGGCAGACAAACTGCCCGAAGTATGTAAAGAGCTGAGGCAAAAAATAATAGATGAGCTCTCACGCAATCCGGGACACTTCGGTTCCAGTCTGGGAGTGGTAGAACTGACCGTAGCCTTACATTATGTATTTGACACTCCTTACGACCGCATTGTATGGGATGTAGGCCATCAGGCTTACGGCCATAAGATATTGACAGGCCGCAGGGATACATTCTGCACGAACCGCAAATTACACGGTCTGTGCCCTTTTCCATCTCCTCACGAAAGCGAGTATGACACTTTTACGTGCGGGCACGCTTCCAACTCCATTTCAGCTGCGCTCGGAATGGCTGTTGCAGCCAAGAAAAACGGTGAAAACAACCGCCATGTGGTGGCAGTCATCGGTGACGGCTCAATGAGTGGCGGTCTGGCATTCGAAGGGCTAAACAACGCTTCTTCTACTCCCAACAATCTCTTGATTATCCTGAATGATAACAATATGGCTATCGACCGCAGTGTGGGCGGGATGAAACAATATCTGCTAAACCTCCAGATGTCTGAAGGTTACAACAAGATACGATACAAGATTTCAAAAATGTTCCATAAGTGGGGCATACTGAACGAAGAGCGCCGGAAGAGCCTGATTCGCTTCAATAATAGTCTGAAATCCATGCTCGTACAGCAACAAAATGTGTTTGAGGGAATGAATATCCGCTATTTTGGTCCTATTGACGGGCACGATGTCAATAATCTGGCACGTGTCTTGAAAGAAATAAAAGACATGCAAGGCCCCAAGTTGCTCCATATCCATACCACTAAAGGCAAAGGATTTGGCCCGGCAGAAAAAGCTGCTACCATTTGGCATGCACCCGGCATCTTTGATAAGGAAACCGGAGAACGCATTGTGGTAGATACCGACGGACTTCCCCCTTTGTTTCAGGATGTATTTGGCAATACGCTATTGGAGCTGGCACAACAAAACGATAAAATAGTGGGAGTGACACCGGCAATGCCATCGGGCTGCTCTATGAATATATTAATGAAAGCAATGCCCGACCGTGGATTTGATGTAGGCATAGCAGAAGGTCATGCTGTTACCTTCTCCGGTGGTATGGCAAAAGACGGATTAATCCCATTCTGCAACATCTATTCGTCCTTCATGCAACGTGCATACGACAATGTCATCCACGATGTAGCCATTCAAAAGTTGAACGTCGTTCTTTGTCTGGACCGGGCGGGAATTGTGGGCGAGGACGGCCCTACCCATCATGGTGCATTCGACTTGGCATATATGCGCCCCATTCCTAATCTGACGGTGGCATCTCCTTACGACGAGCATGAGCTGCGCAATCTGATGTATACCGCACAACTTCCGGATAAAGGACCTTTTGTGATTCGTTACCCACGGGGAAGAGGAGTACTGGTGGATTGGAAATCTCCTTTTGAAGAAATTGAGATAGGCAAAGGACGAAAACTGAAAAACGGAAAAGATATAGCAGTCATCACCCTCGGTCCGATTGGCAATGTGGCACAAAAAACAATAGCCCGCGCTGAAGCTGAAAGCAAGATGAGCATCGCCCATTACGACCTGCGCTTCTTAAAGCCGTTGGACGAAGAGATGTTGCACGAAATAGGAAAGAACTTCCACCGGATAGTCACCATCGAAGACGGTGTGCTGAAAGGTGGAATGGGCAGCGCTATTCTGGAGTTTATGGCAGACAACGGATACACTCCCACTGTCCGCCGCATCGGTTTGCCGGATAAATTTGTAGAACACGGTCCGGTGAAAGACCTGCATCGTTTATGCGGTATGGATGAAGAAGGTATTTACAAGGTATTGGTATCATTCTAAAAGAGAAAGATAAAAATGAAGATTATTATTGCAGGAGCCGGAGCCGTAGGCACCCATCTGGCAAAACTGCTTTCAGGTGAAAAACAAGATATTATCCTGATGGATGAGAACGAGGAGAAGTTGAGTAAATTGGATTCCAACTTCGACTTGATGACAGTCAATGCATCCCCGACTTCCATTTCCGGCCTGAAGAATGCCGGGGTAGCGGGAGCCGATCTCTTTATCGGTGTCATGCCGGAGGAAAGCCGCAACATGACAGCATGTATGCTGGCTACTAACCTAGGTGCCAAAAAGACTGTAGCCCGTATTGACAACTACGAATATCTATTACCCAAACATAAGGAATTCTTTTCACACCTAGGGGTTCATTCACTAATCTATCCCGAAATGCTGGCTGCAAAAGAAATTGTAGACGCCATCAAGATGAGCTGGATTCGCCAATGGTGGGAGTTCTGCGGCGGTGCACTGGTGTTGATTGGTACAAAGATGCGTGAAACGGCAGAAATCCTGAATGTGCCTCTGCACGAACTGGGCGGACGCAATATTCCATTCCACATTGTAGCGATTAAAAGAGGCAATGAAACGATTATCCCACGCGGAGATGACACCATCAAACTACATGACATTGTTTATTTTACCACTACCAAGAAATATATTCCTTATATCCGTAAAATAGCCGGAAAAGAAAATTACGCAGATGTGCGTAACGTAATGATTATGGGAGGCAGCCGCATAGCCGTCCGTACGACTCAATACGTACCTGAATACATGCAGGTAAAAATCATCGAAAACGATATCAACCGTTGCAATCGCCTGACCGAAGTGGTAGACGATAAAGTAATGATTATCAATGGAGACGGTCGGGATATGGATTTGCTGTTGGAAGAAGGTCTTCGCAATACTGAGGCCTTTGTAGCGTTGACAGACAATTCGGAAACAAATATCCTGGCATGCCTTGCAGCCAAAAGAATGGGCGTAACCAAAACCGTTGCAGAGGTGGAAAACATTGATTATATCAGTATGGCAGAAAGTTTGGATATCGGTACGGTCATCAATAAAAAGATGATTGCTGCCAGTCATATTTACCAAATGATGCTGGACGCCGACGTATCCAATGTAAAATGCCTGACTTTTGCCAATGCCGATGTTGCTGAATTTACGGTAAAAGCCGGTTCACGCATTACCAAAGATACCATTAAAGACATGGGGCTTCCCAAAGGAGTGACCATCGGCGGCCTGATTCGAAATGGAGAAGGTATCTTGGTAACAGGTAATACAATCATCCAGCCGGAAGACCATGTAGTGGTATTCTGTTTGGGGATGATGATTAAGAAAGCTGAAAAATTCTTCAACTGATGATTAACTCTAAAATGATATGCAAAATCATGGGCTCTCTTTTCTTTATTGAAGCGGGCTTCCTGATTTTATGCGCATTGCTTGCCATATATTATAAAGAAGCAGATTTAACTGCATTCCTTTCTTCGGCCGCCATCACAGCAGGGGCCGGTATTGTCTTCTCCCTCTTCGGAAAGAATGCCGAAAGGAAAATCAGCCGTCGCGACGGCTATGTAGTAGTATCCCTTGCTTGGATTTTCTTCTCCCTGTTCGGAATGTTGCCGTTTTATCTGAGTGGACATATTCCCAACATCACTGATGCGTTTTTTGAAACCATGTCGGGATTCACCACTACCGGAGCCAGCATTTTGGATAATATCGAATCATTGCCCCACGGGTTACTTTTCTGGCGAAGTATGACCCAATGGATCGGAGGGCTGGGAATTGTATTCTTTACCATTGCCGTACTACCCATTTTCGGAGTAGGCGGTGTGCAGTTATTTGCAGCCGAAGCTACAGGACCTACCCATGACAAAGTACATCCCCGCATCGGTGTCACCGCCAAATGGATTTGGAGCATCTATCTGGGACTGACCATAACGGAAGTATTCTTACTATTGCTGGGCGGAATGAATCTGTTCGACAGTGTGTGCCATTCATTGACAACTACTGCTACAGGAGGATACTCCACCAAGCAAAACAGCATTGCCGCTTTTCATTCTCCTTATATAGAATATGTAATCACGCTTTTCATGTTCTTGTCGGGTATCAACTTTACCCTGCTGTTTCTATTCTTCCTGAAAGGAAAGTTCAAACGGCTGATTGAGAATACCGAGTTTCATTGGTATCTGGGTACTGTAGGCTGTTTTACCCTGTTCACCACCATTACACTGGTCATTACCAGTCCGATGGGAGTGGAAGAATCATTCCGAAAAGCTATTTTTCAAGTAGTCTCCTTACAGACCACCACCGGATTTATTTCTGCAGATTACATGACCTGGGTGCCGGTACTGTGGACATTAATGTGTATCATCATGTTCTTCGGAGCATGTGCAGGTTCCACTTCCGGAGGTATAAAATGTATTCGTATTGCCATCATGAGCCGTGTATCAAAGAATGAGTTCAAGCGAATCATCCATCCCAATGCAGTTCTGCCGGTCCGTATCAACCGTCAGGTGATTTCTGCCACAACCAAATCGGCTATACTGGCATTTACCTTCCTTTATATAACTATTGTCTTTATAGGGTGGCTATTGCTTATGATGTTGGGAGTAGGATTTGAAGAAGCATACAGTGTCGTGATTTCCAGCTTAGGCAATGTCGGCCCGGGCATAGGCAAGTGCGGACCTTCTTATTCGTGGAGCGGATTGCCCGATATAGCCAAATGGATTAGTGCATTACTCATGCTCATCGGCCGTTTGGAATTATTTACCGTCCTATTGTTGTTTACTCCCGGATTTTGGAAGAAACACTAAGAAGTACGGAAGTCGCTTCACCTATGGAAAGAGAAAAAAAACAATTTATAATGATAAAATTCCAAATTTATGGCTAACTTTGTGACCTCTAAATAAAATCATCATTATGAACAATATACTGAAGATATTTATTTCTCTTTTGTTTTCCCTGCTCTTGATGACAATAGTGGGACAAGAAGAGTGTACTTCAGTGACGAGTTCATCTCCCCAGAAATCAAGTATAACCTCTTCTTATCAGCAAACACAAAGTCCGTGTAAAAAGACCATGGATTTCCTGTTTATCAACCGTTTTGCTGATATGCCACAAGTAGCAATAGCTCTTGACAATCCGGATTTGACTTCAAAATCCAAATGTGCTCTCCGTCTGCTTGCGACACTGAATGATTTCTGGAAACAGGAGCTACAAACAAACAACATACATTTTCATTCATTCATTTCCCATTACTCGCATGCCGTGGATTACTATATCTATGCACTACGGCGAATCATTATTTAATTTTATACATTCAGGTCAAAGGCCCAAACAAAGTATCTTACATTAAGCGTTATGTAAGCAGGCTTTGCATTCAATCACATTTTGTCTAATCACAAAAAAGTTTAGATATGTATTTTACATTATTAGTTGTCGTTATCCTGACGGCAATCGCACTAGTTGCCGTGGCTTTGGGCATTGCCCGTGCCATATCCCCCCGTTCGTACAACCCGCAAAAAGGGGAGGCTTATGAATGTGGTATCCCCACGCGCGGACAGTCATGGATGCAGTTCAAGGTAGGTTACTATCTGTTTGCTATCCTATTTCTTATGTTTGATGTTGAAACGGTATTTCTTTTTCCGTGGGCGGCAGTCGTTCAGGACTTAGGAGTATACGGTTTAGTCAGTATCCTCTTCTTTATTGTAGTACTCGTATTAGGTCTGGCATACGCCTGGAAGAAAGGAGCATTGGAATGGAAATAAAGAAACCGGTCATAAAATCTATCCCTTATGAAGATTTCAAAGATAATGAGTATCTGGAGAACATGGTCAAGCAACTTAATGAAGGAGGTACCAAAGTACTTGTCGGTTGTTTGGACGACCTCATCAACTGGGGACGCAGCAACTCGCTGTGGCCGCTTACCTTTGCAACCAGTTGCTGTGGAATCGAGTTTATGGCAGTCGGTGCTGCCCGGTATGACTTTGCCCGTTTTGGGTTTGAAGTAGCCCGTGCCAGTCCGCGACAAGCAGATATGATTATGGTAGCCGGAACCATCACACACAAAATGGCACCGGTATTAAAACGACTTTATGACCAAATGGCAGACCCTAAATATGTGATTGCAGTGGGCGGATGCGCCATCAGTGGAGGTCCGTTCAAGAAGTCATACCATGTGCTGAACGGAGTTGACAAGATATTACCGGTGGACGTATATATCCCCGGATGCCCTCCACGGCCCGAAGCCTTATTATACGGCATGATACAACTGCAACGTAAAGTAAAACTGGAAAAATTCTTTGGCGGAGTGAACCGCAAGGAAGAAGAACCACGAAAGGAATAACTTATGGATGATATTATCAAAATAGAGCCCAACGAACTCCGCACCGAGATGCAAAAGCTACGCGCGGAAGGCTATGACTTTATGCGTTCGCTCACCGGCATGGACTGGGGAGAAGATGGACTGGGAGTAGTCTACCATCTGGAAAAGACAACTACCGGAGAGAATAAAGTAATCAAAACCGCTACTACTAACCGTGAGAAAGCTGAATTGCCCACTGTCTGCGATATTTGGAAAGGCGCAGAATTCAACGAACGTGAGGTATATGATTACTTCGGCATCCGTTTTGTGGGACATCCCGATATGCGCCGCTTGTTCCTGCGCGAGGACTGGGTGGGCTATCCGCTCCGCAAAGATTATGACGAAAGCCTCAACCCGCTGCGAATGACCAACGAAGAGCCGGTCGACACTACCCAATATATGGAAGTGCAGCATGACGGCAGCGTAATTGAAAAACGAGAAACCATCTTCGACGAAGATGAATACATTATTAATATAGGCCCGCAACACCCGGCAACTCACGGAGTGCTCCGCTTCCGCGTATCACTGGAAGGTGAGATTATAAAGAAACTGGATGTACACTGTGGATATATCCACCGTGGTATCGAAAAGATGTGCGAAAGCCTGACCTACCCCCAAACACTCGCCTTGACCGACCGTCTGGACTATCTGGGCGCACATCAAAACCGCCATGCACTCTGTATGTGTATCGAAAAGGCAATGGGCGTGGAAGTGAGTGAACGGGTACAGTATATCCGTACCATCATGGACGAGCTACAACGCATTGATTCACATTTATTGTTTTTTTCCTGCCTGTGCATGGACTTGGGAGCGCTGACGGCCTTCTTTTATGGATTCCGTGACCGCGAAAAGATTTTGGACATCTTCGAAGCAACTACCGGAGGCCGCTTAATCCAAAATTATAATACCATCGGTGGTGTGCAGGCCGATATCGCACCGGACTTTGTACAAAAGGTAAAAGACTTTATCGCTTACCTCCGCCCCACGCTAAAGGAGTATCACGAAGTCTTCACCGGCAATGTCATCGCACAGGAGCGCATGAAAGGCGTAGGAGTGCTCACCCGCGAAGACGCCATCTCTTTTGGTGCAACCGGAGGAACAGGACGCGCCAGCGGTTGGGCTTGCGACACCCGCAAACGCCACCCCTACTCCATGTATGACAAAGTAGACTTCAAGGAAATTATCCATACCGAAGGCGATTCATTTGCACGCTATATGGTGCGCATGGAAGAAATTATGGAAAGTATGAACATCATCGAACAATTGATAGACAATATTCCTGAAGGAACATTCCAACAAAAGATGAAACCGATTATCCGTGTGCCCGAAGGTTCTTATTATGCTGCAGTGGAAGGCAGCCGTGGAGAGTTCGGCGTCTTTTTGGAAAGTCGTGGAGACAAATATCCTTACCGCTTGAAGTTCCGTGCTACCGGACTGCCATTGGTTTCGGCAATGGAAACCATGTGCCGCGGTGCCAAGATAGCCGACCTGATTGCCATCGGCGGAACGGTGGACTACGTGGTACCGGACATAGACAGATAAGATTAATAATAAACGAAACAAAATAATATATGTTTGATTTTAGTATAGTAACCCAATGGATACACTCGATGCTTACTTCCTTCATGCCCGAAGGGTTGGCCGTATTTATAGAGTGTGTAGCTATCGGTGTATGCATCATGCTTGCCTACGCAGTGATTGCTATCATTATGATATTCATGGAACGCAAGGTCTGTGCAGCATTCCAGTGTCGCCTAGGGCCGATGCGTGTAGGACCTTGGGGCACAATACAGGTCTTTGCCGATGTATTCAAAATGTTGATAAAAGAAATCATCACCATCCGTCACGCCGACAATTTCCTTTATAACCTCGCTCCCTATATTGTGATACTGGCATCTATCCTGTCATTCAGTTGCCTGCCCTTCAGCAAAGGAATGGAAGTACTCGACTTCAATGTCGGTATCTTTTTCCTGATGGCAGCCTCCAGTATCGGTGTGGTAGGTATCCTGCTTGCCGGATGGAGTTCCAACAACAAATACTCACTAATCGGTGCCATGCGAAGCGGTGCACAGATGATTAGTTATGAACTGTCTGTCGGACTGAGTATCCTCACTATTGTCGTATTGACCGATACCATGCAACTTTCAGAAATAGTAGAACGTCAGGCCGACGGCTGGTTCCTTTTCAAAGGACATATCCCGGCAATGATTGCCTTCATCATCTATCTGATAGCCGGTAATGCAGAAGTAAACCGTGGTCCGTTCGACTTACCCGAAGCCGAAAGTGAGTTGACGGCCGGATATCACACCGAATATTCGGGAATGCACTTCGGGTTATTCTATGTGGCAGAGTTCGTCAATCTGTTCATTATTGCCGGGGTAGCCACCACCATTTTTCTGGGCGGCTGGATGCCGTTGCATATTCCCGGTTTGGACAGCTTCAATGCTATAATGGACTATATTCCCGGATTTGTATGGTTCTTTGCAAAGTCATTCTTTATTGTCTGGCTGCTAATGTGGATAAAGTGGACTTTCCCGCGTCTGCGTATCGACCAGATTCTTACACTGGAATGGAAATATCTGGTACCGATAGGTCTTTGCAATTTGTTGCTGATGGTTATTATTGTTGTATTTAAATTGCATTTCTAATGAAAGAAGAAAAACGTTCATATATAGGAGGACTGTTACACGGTATCGGTACACTACTCACCGGAATGAAAATCACCGGACGAGAATTTTTCACACCGAAAGTGACCGAGCAGTATCCCGAGAACCGTGCTACACTGGAAATCTCTCCCCGCTTCCGTGGTCGCCTCATCATGCCGGTCGATGAAGACGGAAACAATAAATGTATTGCCTGCGGACTGTGCCAGATGGCCTGTCCCAACGACACCATTCATATCACCAGCGAGACACAGACTGATGAAGAAACAGGCAAGAAGAAAAAAATATTGGTGAGATATGAATATGACTTGGGCGCCTGTATGTTCTGTCAACTCTGCGTCAATGCGTGTCCGCACGATGCCATCCGCTTCGATACGGAGTTTGAAAATGCCGTGTTTGACCGCAGTAAATTGGTTCTCACCTTGAATAAGAAATAAAAAACAAACGATATTATGACACTACAACTAATTGTATTCATTGTGCTGGCATTGTTTATCGCTGTCTGTTCAGTATTGGCAGTCACCACATCACGCATCCTGCGTGCGGCGACCTATCTGCTGTTTGTGCTATTCGGAACGGCAGGCATTTACTTCCAGCTCAATTATTCGTTTTTAGGAGCCGTCCAATTACTGATTTATGCCGGCGGCATCACGGTACTGTATGTTTTCAGTATTCTGCTTACCTCCTCACAAGGAGACAAGTCCGAACGGCTGAAAAACGGAAAGATGGTGGCAGGAGCTGTTTCCACCCTTGCCGGGCTGGGCATCTGCCTGTTTGTTATGTTGAAAAACGAGTTTCTCCCCTCCCACTTCACTCCCGGCGAACTGCATGTGCAGACCATCGGCCACACATTGATGGGAATGGGGAAATATCAATATGTACTGCCTTTCGAAGTAATCAGCATATTGCTGCTGGCTTGCATTGTGGGAGGTATAATGATTGCACGTAAAAGATAAGTTTGACTATGGTACACATGGAATATTACCTGGTGGTTTCCACCTTTATGATGTTTGCAGGCATCTATGGTTTCTTTACCCGCCGCAACCTGCTTGCCATGCTGATTAGTGTGGAACTGATTTTGAACTCCGTCGATATCAACTTCGCCGTGTTCAACCGCTACCTCTTCCCCGACGAACTGGAAGGAGTGTTCTTCGCCCTGTTCGCCATCGGAGTGAGTGCTGCGGAAACAGCGGTAGCTATTGCCATCATCATCAATATCTATCGTAACATCCGAAACATACAAGTGAAGAACTTAAACGAAATGAAAAATTAATTATGGAATATACAATTCTAATCCTCATCCTTCCTTTTCTCAGTTTTCTAATACTGGGACTGGCAGGTATGCGCATGAAGAACAGCGTGACAGGTGCCATCGGCACAGCTTCACTGGCAGGGGTGGCATTGCTTTCCTACCTCACCGCCTTCCACTATTTCACAGGCGGCCGTACGGCAGCAGGCACCTTCCCCACCCTCATGCCCTATAACATTGAATGGTTACCGTTCACAACCGACCTTCATATCAACATGGGCATCTTGCTCGACCCTATTTCCATCATGATGTTGGTTGTGATTTCTACCGTATCACTGATGGTACACATCTACTCCTTCGGCTATATGAAAGGTGAAAAAGGCTTTCAACGCTATTATGCTTTTCTGAGTCTGTTCACCATGTCAATGCTGGGGCTGGTAGTAGCAACCAATATTTTCCAAATGTACATCTTTTGGGAATTGGTAGGTGTCAGTTCTTATCTGCTCATTGGTTTCTATTATACCAAGAAAGAAGCCATTGCAGCCAGTAAGAAAGCATTTATCGTCACCCGTTTTGCCGACCTCGGATTTCTTATCGGTATCCTTATCTACGGCTACTATGCAGAAACATTCTCTTTCACACCGGCAGCAAGCACCTTGGTTGCGGCAGGAACAATGATTCCATTGGCACTGGGACTGATGTTTGTCGGCGGAGCCGGAAAGAGTGCCATGTTTCCATTACACATCTGGCTGCCCGATGCCATGGAAGGCCCTACTCCGGTCAGCGCCCTGATTCATGCCGCTACCATGGTAGTAGCCGGTGTATATCTGATAGCCCGCATGTTCCCATTGTTCATCGGTTATGCTCCCGAAGTGCTCCATTGGACAGCCTACATCGGTGCTTTCACGGCATTCTACGCTGCCAGTGTAGCTTGTGTGCAAAGCGATATCAAACGCGTACTGGCTTTCTCCACCATCTCGCAGATAGGTTTTATGATTGTAGCCTTGGGCGTTTGCACCTCGATGAATCCCCACGAAGGAGGATTGGGCTACATGGCTTCCATGTTCCATCTGTTCACCCACGCCATGTTCAAGGCATTACTCTTCTTGGGAGCAGGATGCATCATTCATGCCGTACACAGCAATGAAATGAGCGCGATGGGCGGGTTGCGCAAATACATGCCCGTCACCCACATCACTTTCCTGATAGCCTGTCTTGCCATTTCGGGCATTTGGCCTTTCTCGGGCTTTTTCTCCAAAGACGAAATTCTGACCGCCTGCTTCCAGTTCAGCCCGGCGATGGGATGGATTATGACGGGTATTGCCGCCATGACCGCATTCTATATGTTCCGCCTTTATTATTGTATTTTCTGGAATGGAGAATGGAAAGGACAAACACCCACCGTAGGGGCGGACCCATGTGTCCGCCCGGAAACGCATACCCCGCATGAAGCTCCATTAACTATGACCTTCCCCTTGATGTTCCTGGCTGCCGTAACCTGTGTGGCCGGATTCATCCCCTTCGGTGATTTAATCAGCAGCAATGGAGAAGCCTACACCATCCATCTGGATATGCAGGTGGCCACAACGAGCATCATTATTGCACTGCTGTCCATCGGCCTTGCCACATGGATGTATGCAGGTTCCAAACAGCCTGTTGCCGACAAGCTGGCACGCACTTTCAGTCGTTTACACACAGCTGCCTATCACCGCTTCTACATGGACGAAGTCTGGATGTTCTTCACCAAGAAGATTGTATTCCGGTGCATCAGCACTCCGATAGCCTGGTGGGACCGTCACGTCATCGACCAGTTCTTCAACTTCACCGCCTGGAGCACTCATGCCACAGCCGACGAAATACGCGATATGCAAAGCGGAAATGTGCAGCAATACAGTATTTGGTTTCTGGCAGGAGCCCTGATACTGACGCTGATACTATTAGTTTAACCAGCCAAACGAATAATTAAGTATACAAATGAACATACTAAGTTTTTTCATCATAGTTCCTTTATTGATGCTCGCGGGGCTTTGGGCTTCGCGCAGCGTCAATCAAGTACGCGGAGTGATGGTAACCGGTGCTTCCCTACTGCTGGCACTGTCTGTCTACCTCACCGTCGATTATATCGGGCTCCGCCAAGCCGGTGCCATGGAAGAAATGCTGTTTACCGACAGCATGTCCTGGTATGCCCCCTTACATATATGTTACTCCATCGGAGTGGATGGCATCTCCGTAGCCATGTTACTGCTGAGCGCCATCATTGTCTTCACCGGAACATTTGCATCGTGGAAGCTTCAGCCTCTCACCAAAGAGTATTTCATGTGGTTCACACTGCTTAGTTTGGGAGTGTTCGGCTTCTTTATCTCGACAGACCTATTCACCATGTTTATGTTCTATGAGGTAGCGCTTATCCCGATGTACCTGCTGATTGGCGTATGGGGAAGCGGCCGTAAGGAATATGCCGCCATGAAACTCACCCTGATGCTGATGGGCGGCTCCGCCTTTCTGCTGATAGGTATTCTGGGTATCTTCTACGGAGCAGGAGGCGAGACAATGAACCTGCTCGAAATAGCCAAACTGCATATTCCCGATACAATGCAGCACATATTCTTCCCGCTTATTTTTCTGGGATTCGGTGTGCTGGGCGCACTATTCCCATTCCATACATGGAGCCCCGACGGTCACGCTTCCGCCCCCACCGCCGTCAGTATGCTTCATGCCGGCGTACTGATGAAGTTGGGAGGTTACGGCTGTTTTCGTGTGGCCATGTATCTGATGCCCGAAGGAGCAGCCATGTGGGGTGATGTATTCCTCGTGCTGACCACTATTTCTGTAGTTTACGGTGCATTCAGTGCTGTGGTACAGACCGACTTGAAATACATCAATGCCTATTCATCCGTATCGCATTGCGGCTTGGTGCTTTTCGCTCTTCTGATGATGACACGCACCAGTTGTACGGGAGCCATCCTCCAAATGCTGAGCCACGGCCTGATGACTGCTTTGTTCTTTGCCCTAATCGGTATGATTTACGGCCGCACCCATACACGCGATGTACGCCTGATGGGAGGACTGATGAAAATCATGCCTTTTCTGGCTGTAGGCTATGTCATTGCCGGTCTTGCCAATCTGGGACTACCGGGACTGAGTGGATTTGTAGCAGAAATGACCGTCTTTGTCGGCTCATTTCAAAACAACGACACCTTCCACCGTATATGTACGCTGATAGCCACTACAAGTATCGTGATTACTGCGGTTTATATTCTGCGTGTGGTAGGTAAGATTCTGTATGGCAAGGTGTTGAACCCTAATCATCTGAAACTCACCGATGCAACTTGGGATGAAAGAGTGGCAGTCATATTCCTGATAGCCTGCGTAGCCGGACTGGGTCTTGCCCCATTCTGGATAAGCAACCTGATTAGTAACAGTGTAGAACCGATTATCACTCAATTAATACAATAACATACGATTATGGACATTACATCTATTTTACAAATGCATCAGGAGCTGAGCCTCACCGCAGTATTTCTGTTGATGTTTGTACTCGACCTCTTCCTGCCTGTGCGCCTTCGCCACTGGTTGCGCCCATTGGCCTGCATTCTGTTGGGAATTGAGTTGTTCGCCAATATATGGCCCGATGAAGTCATCCTTTTCGGAGGAATGTATCATTCCACTCCGATGGCCTCCATCATGAAAAGCGTTCTCACTTTGGGCACCATCCTTATATTCCTGCAATCCACTCATTGGCTGCGCCGTTCAGACACCCGTCACAAAATGGGAGAATTCTATACACTCACACTGAGCACGTTGCTGGGAATGTACTTCATGGTGAGCGCAGGTCATTTCCTCCTGTTCTTTCTGGGGCTGGAACTGGCTACCGTTCCTATGGCATGCCTTGTTGCCTTTGACAAATACAAAGGACACAGCGCAGAAGCCGGAGCAAAATTCATCTTATCCGCCCTCTTCTCCAGCGGTATATTCCTCTATGGCATCTCAATGATTTACGGAACCGTAGGCACGCTCTATTTCGATGACATCCCGGCCGGCATCACCGGAAGTCCGCTTCAAATATTGGCATTGGTATTCTTCTTCTCCGGACTGGCCTTTAAGCTGAGCCTCGTACCTTTCCATTTATGGACTGCCGACACCTATCAGGGAGCCCCCACCACTGTTGCCGCTTACCTGTCGGTCATCTCGAAAGGTGCAGCCGCTTTTGCACTGATGACCATTCTGGTCAAAGTATTCGGTTCTATGACCGCCCAATGGAGTGAGATGCTGTGCGTGGTCATTGTCGCCACCATCACCATTGCCAACCTGTTTGCCATCCGCCAAAGCAATCTGAAACGCTTTATGGCATTCAGCAGTATCTCACAGGCAGGATATATCATGCTGGCAGTCCTGGCAGGCACTCCACAGGGAATGGCATCATTGGTTTATTATATCATTGTATACATTGCAGCCAATCTTGCTGTCTTCGGTGTAATCAACACCATTGAGCAGCACACCCACGGAATGGTTGAGCGCGAAGATTATAACGGGCTCTACAAAACGAACCCCCGCCTGACGATGGTGATGACGCTTGCCCTTTTCTCTTTGGCAGGTATTCCCCCATTTGCCGGATTCTTCAGTAAATTCTTTGTATTTGCGGCAGCTTTCCAAAGCGGATATTATCTGATAGTGTTTATTGCATTGGTAAACACCATCATTTCACTCTATTACTATCTGCTGATAGTGAAAGCTATGTTCATTACTCCCAACGATGAACCAATCGCCACCTTCAAGACCGGCGTTTCCATGCGTGCCTGTCTGTTGATTTGTGTGGCAGGCATCTTCATATTGGGCATTGCCAGCAGCATTTACCAACTGCTGAGCGATACAGCTGCGCTTTATTAAGAGAAAAAAAGAAAAACTGTCACATCGCGGTTATAACCGGTGATGTGACAGTTCTTATACCCCAAACAATGGGCATTGTTTGCAAAGATTGTTACCATTGTTTGCTAAAACTCTCTCCATTGTTTATGAAAAACCTCAAGAGGTTTAAAAAACTCCACCAGCTTTTCGGAAAACTCCACCAACTTTTTCAGAAACTCCACCATCTTTTTTTAAAAGACTAAGGTGTTTTGACACGAGCAAAACGCCTTTTAAAAAAAAACTTATTCTTTTTTGAAAACACTTTCTTCCGAATTTTCCTACTGATTGAATGAATGAACCGAATCCCGAAAGAAAGTTGATAAAACTTCCTTTCACGTTTCACAAGTATCGGAAACCGCCTGTTCATAGGGGTTTCCGTGTGAAAGCAACAAATTCACCTCTTAAAAGCTCCTTTCACCCAAAAAGCCGATGAATAAAGGGTTTCAGTGGGTGAAACGTGTGAAAGCAACTTGTTATCAACTTTTTTGTGGAAAACATTTTTGTCTATTTAGACAGGACAAGAAAGCGACTCTCTATTTTTACAAATATATTTGCGCCATACTATCAAATACAACTTAAACAAAAAAAGAGCACCCCGAAGGATGCTCTTTATATTAGCTAATCATTAAAACGAATGATTATTTTTTCACAGTCAAAGTAACTTTCTGAGCAGGAAGTTCAACACCCCACTTATCAGTAATGTTCAAGTCGAATGTGATAGTAGCTCCGCTTTGGATAGCAGTGTTCGGTTTAAGAGCGATTGTCCAACCGGTTAATACATATCCTGTTTCATCTCCACTTGTCCAAGTTGAAAGTTTCTGGTCATCACCAACTTTTTGAAGTACCGGAGTTATAACAAATGCACCGGCATTTTCACCTGTAGCAACCAATTCGATATCAGCAATTCTTTCATCTTGTACGTCCTTAGCGGCTGCAGCTGTTTTAACACTTCCATTAGCATCCAGCACTTCAGCAGTAAATGAGTTCAATAACTTGTATGCCTTGTTGAATGCATCCTTACCGGCAACGTCTGCGCTCAAGAATGAGTCAGAACCGGTTGCAAGGTCAAGAGTAGTCTTGCTAACAGTGATTGTACCATCTTTAATCGGGCTTTGACCTGTGATATAGATAGTTTCAGTAGCAGCATTGTAAATTGCATTTTCAAAGTGCTTGTAAGAAACTTCAAACTTCTGAGTTTCAGTATACAACTTATTCAGAGGAATCTTAACTGTGCTACCATTAACTGTCCATTTATCTTTGTCTGCTTTTGCTGTTACAGTAAAGTCTACTGCTTTATCAGCATTGTTATAAGCTGTTTTTACATCATATTCCAAATCAGTAGTAGTCGGAACAGCACCATAAGCAGCCAGCTTATCACCGTCAAAGTACATCGGAATTCTACTTACAGCAGATGCCGGGTTAGTCAATGTCAACTCTACAGTTGCAGGTAAAGTCAATGTCTTAGACTGATTGTCTACATCATTAGCAGTAACAACGAACTGAATCAAAGCACTATAAACATCAGCAGTTACATTTGCCTGTTCAGGGTCAACAGTAATAGCCAAATAAGCAGCCTCACTTAACTTAGCTGCAGCAGTTTTCTTATCTGATTTAACTAAAGTAAAGCTGTTCAATTCAGTATCCTTAGCAATTTTCAAATTAGCCGGAGCAGCACCATACTTCTTGCTAGAAGTCAACGCAAATCCGGTAGCAGGAGTATTGTTAGCAACAGTCTTATAAGTGAATGTAGTAGCATTATTCCATACAATCTTATCACCGGCAGCAGTTACAGAAGCAGCCAAGTCAGCCAATGGCAAGTAAACAGTCTTCTTAGTTGCATCAGTTGACAATACATGAGATGCCTTCAGAGTAACACCTGCTGTAACAGCAGCATTCTGAACTGTTACTTTCAAAGTTGTACTATGAATTTCAGATTTCTTAGTAGAAGCACTATTAGTATATTTCACAGTAAAGTTAATTACTTTACCATAAGCAGCTTCATTAGAGATAGTGAAATTAGTACCATCGATAGTAATGCCATACAAAGATTTCAAGTTTTCATCCAATGACAAAGCAATATCTGAAACACCAACCAACTTAGTTAAGAATGCTTGAGCAGCGGCATTAGGATTTGCAGAAGGATCTGCAGCATAACCTTTACCAAACAAACTGTAAGTTTCACCTAATTTCACAAAAGTATTAGTTGAAGCAGCATAGCAGTTGGCAGAATTTGTTTCCCCAACAGTCAAACCGGCAGCTAAACCTGATTTATATTCAAAAGCAGTAGTAGCTTTACCACAAACTACAGCAAGAGCATCGTTTTGACCGATAATCTTATTATCGTTGATATCAGCTACAGTCACACCTTCTTTAAGAGCGAAGTGCAAAGTATAAACACCGTCCATGGCTGCTCTCTGCAAAGCACCCTTAGGAGTAGAAACTACAGCCTCTTCAAAGATGGTAGCACCTTCAGAATTTACCAAATTGAACTTCAAATCAGCCGGGTCAATGTTAGAAGGAGTAACCACAACATTGATTTCAGCACCTCTTGTTCCATCTATATTTAAGGCTGAGAGGATAGCATCTTTTGCATACTTGGTTTCAGATGTGTTAATCAACTCTTTTCCTTTAGAGAAAACTACATTTCCCCAGTGAAGCAATGTTGTACCTGCATTCAAATTAGGCACAGCAATAGCAATAGAAGTAACTAATGAAGAAGCAGAAGGAACTTTCACTTCCTGTGATTTGCCGTCTTTATCAAAGATAGTCAATGTAAATCCATCAGCTTCGCTACCTGCTACACTAACGCCTGATACGGGAACACCTGTAGATTTGTAAGTTCCGTCTTCCTGCAATACAGCCCATACACCATCCTGCATAATGATAGATGGTTTTGTTTCGCTTGTAGCAACCTTCAGCTCTTGAGGCTCATCGTTGATGTACAGAATGCCATCCACTACTTTCACAACATCACCACCTTTTTCGTCATCCAAAGTGATAGTTACAGGATCACCCTGATTGAATGTAAAGGTAATACCGTGTCCGTCAGCTGTTTTTGCGACTGAAGTCACATACTTACCGCTACCAACGAGATCCTGCAAAGCTTTGATTGCATCAGCATTTGCAGTGATTTGTCCCTGCAAGTTCTCGATGTCATCGTCGTAATCCTTACAAGACACAAATGTTCCTGTTGACGAAACCATTAAGGCTCCGAACAGGATTGCACTTAAAAACTTTTTGTTCATAATAGAAAAACTTTAAATTTATAAATTTAAAAAACTAAAATTGGTTATACATATTAGTTATTGATTGAGAGCATAAAGCCCTCTGTTCATGCAAAAAATAACGTTTGGGAGATTCGCCTACTATCTTACTAAAAGCTGAATAAAAAGCACTTCGGGAAGTAAATCCACTCTTTTCCGGGACTTTATCCAACGAGCATTTATTACTGCGAAGCAATTCTTTGGCATACTCTACACGGTAAGTATTCAGAAGTTCTTTCAGATTACACCCAAAATACCTGTTCACTACATTGGAGAGATAAGTCTGATTCGTATCGACCAGTTCACTCAACTTCTTCAAAGAAAGAGTAGTATCCAGAAACACTTGACGAATTTCCAATTGATAAAGGATACATTTATATATATAGCAATCCACTTTCCTACCCACCATTCCTTGTTCGGCAAACTGTTCGTCCCAATGACGTTCAGCAGCCTTGAAAAGCAGGTCTTTCTGCCTTTCAGAACTTGCGGTGCTCTTTTTACGTTTTAGAAACAGGTATTCCATATCTTATCCTTTATTTTGTCTTAGTTTGCGGACCTTCAAAACGCAGATTTACAGGCATTTTTATATAGATTCGCGAAACGAAAATCGGTGTATCTCTTAGTAAGAGATCTACCATTTCGCTGCAAAAATAAGCAAAGTTTTGAGAATTAGTGCACTTTTACGTGAAAAAAATGGGTATGAGCCCGAAAAAAGATTTTATTTTTTCATTCTTTAGCATTCTAAAAGTTAAAAATCAGCTGTTAATGTGTTGATAATCTGATACTTTACCTTGCTCGGTGTATCTCTTACTAAGAGATACACATTTAGTTAAAGTTTCCAACCACTACAAATCCACTCATTCCCAACCATTTACCTTTTCGTTTTTCTATTAAGAGAGACTATCGTTAAAGTTTATTCACATTTCCTACGACTCTAAATTTGTTTCAATAAATCAAAAGACAGAAAAAAGAAGGATATGCAAGATTTATGAAAAAGAGAATAGAAATGCGAAAATAACCGTAGACGCCGGATTTATGTATTAAAGAATACGGAAACGCCAAGACTGTTATCACTTTTTTTAGAAAGGATTAAAGATTCTCCTTAAAAAAAATTATCTTCGCAGTGAATACACAACTAAAAGCTATGAAAAAAACGGGTCTATTACTTCTCTTTTTATGGGCATTTATCCAAATTCAAGCAATCCACTTCAGACATATAGGAATGAAGGAAGGTTTGTCACAACTGTCTGTTATGGCCATTTATCAGGATAAACTGGGAAGAATGTGGTTTGGCACTGAAGAGGGACTAAGCATTTATGACGGAGTGAATACAATTGCATACAAACCTGCAGACTACAAAACTTCCGGTAACTTTATCATCGGGAATAAAATACATTATATTACTGATGACAGAGAAGGAAATGTCTATTTCAATGCAGATAATACATTGATTCGTTACGATATATTCAGCCAACAATTTTCCTGTTTGAGACAAAGTGGAATTCATGCTCTCTATTCTTACAAAGGTAACTTGTGGATAGGCGTAGGCGACTCGGTTAATATAATGGATACCCAAACAGGAGAAATGGAATTCTTTTGTAAATTATCCACCCCCAAACAATTTGCTTCTGCTATATGCATCGACTCTTCACAGCGATGCTGGATTGGTACCAATACCGGATTATATCTAAAAGAGAAAAATAAACCGCTGAAATGTATTATTCCACACTATGAAATTCCCAACATCTTTGAAGACTCAAAAGGGAATATATGGATTTCCACTCGTATGAATGGTATGTTCATGCGTACTCCCGACGGCAATATGAAACACTTCCTCCACTCGTCGGTCAGCTATCGCTCCGTATATAATCCAATCGGCTACATTTCCAAGAGCACCAATCAGTTGGCAAGCAACCAAGTGCGTAACTTTGCAGAAGATAATTATGGCAATATATGGATAGGCACCTTTCAAGGATTGAACAAATATAATCCACATAACGAAGAATTCACTGTATATACTCACAATAACAGGCCGGGAAGTATCAGCCATTCTTCCGTATTCCCCGTTTATAAAGACCGCCAAGGAAGTATATGGCTGGGAACCTATTATGGAGGCGTAAACTATTTCAACCCGGAAGCTGACCTGTTTACCTTTTATTCTGCCGATATCACCCGCGACGACTGCCTCAGCTATCCGTTTGTGGGACACATGGTGGAAGATAAAGAAGGAAACGTGTGGATAGCCACCGAAGGAGGAGGTCTGAACTTTTTCGACCGCCAAACCAAAAAGTTCACTCATTACCTGATGAATGAAAACGGTAACTCAGTAGCTCATAACAATGTAAAAAATCTCTTGTATGATGCCGAACACGATAAATTATATATAGGTACACATACCGGCGGACTGAGCATTTATGACATGCGGACAAAAAAATTCCATAATCCGTTTCTGCAAAACGACCGATATGCCGAAGAAATAGGAGACCGCATAGCCGGTATGGAATTGTGGGGCGATACCTTGGTGTTTACTACCCAACGAGGCTTATGGAAAATGAATGTGAAAACTTACGAAGCCACTGCTTATTTCTCCTCAAAAAAACAATATGGCACGACGTGTTTTCTCACCGACAGCAAAGGATATATATGGGTAGCGGCAGGCAGGGGGATTTATCGCCTGAACTCCAAAGATGATAAAGAACATTGTTACTATAAATATGACGAAAAAGGATTAGGACACTTCCCTGTCATCCGGTTGCTGGAAGACAGGAAAGGGCGTATCTTTCTAGGAACTAACGGTTCAGGTCTCTATTATTTCGATGAAGAAAATGACTGCTTTATCGGCTATAATACACAGAACAGTGATATAGCAGGAGATTATTGTTATGACATAGTCCAGTTCACGCAAGGTCAACTTCTTATCAGCAGTGATAAAGGACTGACTTTCTTTGACCCCGACAAACAAGAATTTAAGGTCGTGGAACTGGGGCAAGCACTTCCGCTAAACGGTATCAATGCGGGCTGTGGAGTACTAGTATGCTGCAATGGAGAAATATTTGTGGGAGGAACCAATGGGGTAACCACTTTCTTCGAGCAACAATTAATGAATCAGGGAAAAGAATATCAACTTTATTTCTCTGAACTTTATATTAATAATGAAATAGTGCGTCCTAACGATAAAACCCAAGTGCTGCAACGTGCCTTGCCTTATACACAACATTTGGAACTCCGTCACAATCAAAATGATATAGCCGTTCGGTTTGCAACCAATAATTATATCACTCCCCTGCAACGTCCGGTGTATGAATATCAATTAAAGGGATTTGATGAACAATGGATTCAGTCACCCTATGGAAAAATCCACTATACCAATCTGAGTCCGGGCAAATACACATTGATTGTTCGCGAAAAGAAACAAAATATCACCCATCAACTGAGAAGTATCGAAATGGCATTCGTTATTCATCCGCCTTTCTATGCGACTCCCCTCTTCTATTTGCTTTATATCATAACGGCTTTTAGCATTATATATAGTATATTCCGGTTGAAAACCTCGCTGGAAATAAAGAAGAAAGAAAAGGAACGTATAGAAGAGTTGAATCAGGCTAAGTTACAGTTCTTTGCTAATATTTCGCATGAGTTCCGTACTCCGCTCACATTGATTATCTCACAACTGGAACTGGTGATGCAAGGAAGTTCCCTGACTCCGCCCATTTATAATAAGTTAAAAAAAGTATATCGCAATACTTATCATTTGCGTAATCTTATCAGTGAATTGCTTGATTTCCGCAAATTAGAACAGGGACATGTAAAACTGAAAGTCTCCGAACTTGACATTGTCCCGTTTTTGGAAGAGATATATCTTACTTTTGCTGATTATGCCGCAACACGCCCCATCAACTATCATTTCAACCCACAACAAGCGTCCATCCATTGCTGGTTCGATCCCAAACAAATGGAAAAAGTGGTATATAATCTGCTTTCGAATGCCTTTAAATATACCAAAGCACAAGGAAATATAGAATTGAACGTTTCAGAAGAAGAAGATGCCGTACTCATAAAAGTGATAGATAATGGAATCGGCATCAAGAAAGAAGATATAAATCAGATTTTCGACCGTTTCTACCAAGCCGGAAACGGTATAGCCGACATAGCCCGGACACCAAGCACCGGTATCGGCCTGGCTTTGGTGAAAAATGTAACCGAACTGCATCATGGCATCGTAAAAGTAGAAAGTACTCCCGGATATGGCACCATATTCATTGTCCGCTTACAGAAAGGACGCGCACATTTCACAGATGAAGAATGTGTGGAAACATTAGCCGAAAACGGACTGATTTACTCTTATGAACCTTTACAGGAAATTCCCGAAGATATGAAAGAAGCCACCCCGGACAACGACGTTTCGGAAACAGAACAGGACGAGGAACAATGCCGCCACAGCGTCTTACTGGTAGAGGATAACGAGGAACTGCTACAGATTTTAAAAGCTTTGTTTGAGCCAACTTATCGGGTGATACTTGCTGCCAACGGCCAAGAGGGACTGGATAAAGTGCGTGAGGAAACACCGGATATAGTTGTCAGCGACATTATGATGCCCGAAATGAGTGGTACTGAAATGTGTACCCGAATAAAAAATGATTTCAATATCTGCCATATACCGGTCGTGCTGCTCACAGCTTTGGGCTCTGCCGAACAAAGTATCACCGGACTAAAACTGGGGGCAGACGATTATATCGGCAAACCTTTCAATGCAAGCGTATTGTTGGCACGCTGCAACAATCTGGTAAGAAACCGCCGCATGTTGCAAAAGAAATTTCATAAAGAGGAAGAGTGTGACAGCCATTTGCTTGCAACGAACCCCATCGACCAGAAGTTCTTAGATACTGTAAATGGTATTATAGAGAAGAATTTGGATAATTCTGAATTCGATATTGATGTATTGGCACGGGAGTTGGCCCTGAGCCGCAGTTCTTTTTATGCCAAGTTTAAAGCACTCGTCGGAATGACACCGAATGATTTTGTATTAAACTACAAGATGAAACGTGCTGCCACATGGTTGCGCAACAACCCCGAAATGCAGATAGCCGAAATAACCTATAAATTAGGTTTCAGTTCACCCCGCTATTTTACTCGTTGCTTTAAGGCACAATTTAACCTTGTACCAACCGAATACAGGAAGCAAGCAGAAAAGTCCAAGACAATTTAGGCACTTGCTCACCCCTTCCACAACCCCTTTCTGCAAATGTTAAGACAATAATGAGAGACAATTTGGGCACTTAAAACGCACAAATTGCTCTCTCGTTACATTTGCATATCTCCTACTTTTGCCCTCGACAAATAAACACAATAGTCTGTTTTACACGTTAAAAACAGACTGTTAATCTTAAACTAATATTATTAACTCTTATGGAAAAGAAATCTAATCGCTTCCATCTGTCGAGAAAGATGCTCACCGGAACAACTCTGTTTCTTGCATCTATGGGTATGGCTTCAGCCAGCCCGACTGACATCGGGCCTTCATCGCCCAAGTCTGACTTGATTGTCGCTTCTCCGCAACAATCTACAGTTACGGTTACCGGTATTATAGAAGACCAAATCGGTCCGGTTATCGGAGCCAGTGTGGTAGAAAAAGGAACAACCAATGGTACGATTACCGATATGGACGGTAAATTCACACTTAATGTTTCTCCTAAATCCACACTAGTCATTACTTATATCGGATATGTAGAACAGCAAATCCCGGTAGGTAGTCAACGAAACTTCAAAATCATGATGAAAGAGGATACTCAGACATTGGATGAAGTGGTTGTAGTGGGGTATGGTACGCAAAAAAAAGTCAATCTGACAGGTTCCGTATCTACTATCAATGTCAGTGAAATGGCCGAAAGCCGCCCTATTACCAATGTATCGCAAGCCTTGGCAGGTATGGCAGCCGGTGTGACTGTAAGCTCCAGCAGCAACCAGCCGGGTAATGACAACGCTGATATCAAAGTACGTGGCCAAGGTACCTTGAACTCTTCTTCACCCCTTATTATCATTGATGGCGTAGAAGCCGGTATCAATACTGTAAACCCACAAGATATCGAAACTATGACCGTATTAAAAGATGCCGCATCAGCTTCTATCTATGGGTCACGTGCTGCAAACGGTGTAATCCTTATCACAACCAAACAAGGTAAGACCGGCTCTATCAAGTTGGAATATAATGGATATGTATCATTTGCTTCTATTCGCCAGACTCTAGAACCGGTTTCGAACTATGCCGACTACATGGAGTTAATCAATGAAGGCTATAAGAACAGCGGTTTGGGCGAAGACCACGCTGTATTCAGCCAAGAAAGTATCGATGCATGGCGTAACGATGCCGGACGCAATCCTCTGAAGTATCCGAATACAAACTGGATTGAAGAAACATTCAAGCCCTCAACAGCAACAAACCATGTGGTATCAATGAGTGGCGGTAGCGAGAAAATCCGTTTTTACAGCTCATTCGGATACAGCGACAGCCCGGGGGTTATGCCCAATTCAGGATATACCAAATATAGTGGACGTTTAAACCTAGACGCTGATGTAAAATCATGGTTGAAATTGGGCATGCAGCTAAATGGATATGTCTCCGACATGGGACCTGCCGGTAAATACACTTCTTCGGGTACTGTTGTAGATGATATCTTTACTTATGCATCTGCCACCACTCCGGGTATGGTGTTCGAAGCCCCGGACGGACGCCTTGGTGCAATGAATAATCCGGAAGATGATGCTCAATGTGCTGTGAACAATCCTATTGCGCGCGCCAAGAGAATCAGTGGAAATATCCGCAAAAACAACATCCGTGCACGGTTTGTCGGAACATTGACCCCGATGGAAGGTCTTTCAGTGACTGCATCGTATTCATACGAGTTATTGGATGAAAATCGCGAACGCAAACCGGTATTTCTCGACCAATGGAACTTCCAGACAGAGACTGTGACTTATTCAAACAAAGGGAAAACCAATATCATGAACTACGACGGCAAAGTGGAACGTTACTTTAATGATGTAGTTTTGCGCTATGATAATAAATTCTTTAATGACAAACTGGCCTTGAATTTCATGGCAGGTGCAAGCCAGGAGCTTTATCGTTCAAAAAGCTTCAGTGCGACCAAGTATGACCTGATTGATTTAGGTCTGGATGTTATCAACGGGGCAACCGGAGAAGCAAGTGCTTCGGGCAGCAAGACCGAATGGGCCATGCATTCTTATTTCGGACGTATCAACCTTAACTGGGCAGACAAGTACTTGGTTGAGTTTAACCTTCGTGCCGATGCTTCTTCACGCTTTCTACCTGGCAAACGTTGGGGATACTTCCCTTCAGGTTCTGCCGCCTGGCGCATAGACCAGGAGTCTTTTATGGAAGGATTAGTCAACAAAGGTTTAAGCAGCTTAAAATTCCGTGTTTCTTACGGAGCATTGGGCAACAACTCTGTAGGCAACTATGATGCTTTGTCACTTTATTCTAATAAAGACAATACCTCTTCCAAGAACATACTAAATTATGTTTTAAACAATGCCTTAGCAACCGGTCTCGCACAGGCTGTTATCGCCAATCCGGAATTAACTTGGGAAACAACAAAAGTTGCTGACATAGGTCTCGATTTCGGTTTCTTCGGCAACCGTTTGACAGGTACTATCGATTACTTTAACAAACGTACGACCGGCATCTTGATTAACCTTCCCGCACCCGACGTACACGGTATCGCATCTATTCCTAAGGTGAACAGTGCAACCGTTACCAATCAAGGTTTTGAATTTACCGCCGGATGGCAAGATCAAATAAAAGACTTTACTTACGGTGTAAATGCCAACTTTACTTATGTAACCAATAAGGTTAACAAGTTCAAGGGAAAAGGTGAAGGCGGTAAGTCTATCAGTGGTGCCAACCTGATTTGGGAAGGTCATGCCATCAATTCGCAATACTTATTGCGTGTAGACCGCCTGCTTCAAACAGACGAAGACATGAAAATTGTTCAGCAAATGATTGACAATGCACCGATAGACCCTGCCACCGGAAAGCAAGTAAATCCATTCGCAGCATTCGGTACTCCGCAGAAAGGCGATTTACTGTATAGAGACGTAAGCGGTCCAGACGGCATACCCGATGGCATCATCAATAACTATGATAAAGAAATTGTAAGCGACGGACCTAACCCCAAATATCTGTTCGGTCTGAACCTGAATGCTGCATGGAAAGGATTTGACTTGTCTATATTGATGCAAGGCTCACTCGGAGCAAAAGTCTACTGGCAGGAATTGGCTTACAATACCCCCACTGTACGCAAAGGCTATCAGATTAATAAGGAAGTTGCCGACGGACGTTGGTATGAAGGAAGAACCGATGCCAGCTATCCTCGCCTAGTGGAATACAACAGCTCGAAGTTAAACCAACAGCAAAGTGATTTCTACCTACAGAACAAGAATTTCTTGAAAATACGTAATATCCAGTTGGGTTACACACTTCCGAAGGTATGGACCAATGCATGCCAGATTGAAAGGGTCCGTTTATACGGCAGTTTGGAAAACTTCTTCACCTTCACCAGCTATAAGGGCTTCGACCCCGAGGTAGACGGCATGAAGTATCCGTCAATGAAACAGGCCGTCATTGGTCTTAATGTAACTTTTTAAAACAGATTAGCTTTATGAAAAAATATAAATTATTCTCAGCACTTGCAACTGCCGCACTCATCTTTTTAAGCAGTTGTTATGACTTGGACAGGTATCCGGCCGACCAGATGAGTTCCGGTACTTTCTTCAAAACCCAAGCACACGCAGATCAGGCAATGATGGCTGTCTACAGCACCATGCAATATGACAATGTCTTCGGACTTCAGTTCGCAATGGACGGAATGGGAGGCATATCAATGGGATACGACCCACCTTCATTCCAAGTATTCCAAAGAGGAATCTATGATGTGAAAGAAGGCAAGGTAGCCAACAAATGGAAATATCTGTATGAGGGCATAGCACGTGCCAATATCGTTCTCCAAAATGTGGATAATTGTGAAATGAGTGAAGAACTGAAAGCACAATACAAAGGTGAAGCACGCTTTATGCGCGGATTGTTCTACTTTACTCTAATGGATTTTTTTGGAGGAGTTCCGGTCTATGACGAATCATTCATTGTGGCAGATAACTTCAACAATATGAATCAACCAAGAGAATCTGCTGATAAAGTACGCGAATTCGTCATTGCCGACATGGACGCTGCCATTACTTCATTGCCTTTGAAATGGGATGATACCAATAAAGGCCGTGCTACTTCGGGGGCTGCCATGGCTATGAAAGGCAAAGTTTTGCTTTTCAACAAACAATACAGCGATGCCGCCAAATGTTTTGAGAATGTAATCAACAGCAAGCAATATGCCCTGTATGGCAACTACGCCAACTTATTCAAGCCGGGAGGCGATGAAAGCTCAGAAATGATTTTTGCTATTCAAAACATGGGTGGCGTAGGTACAGATTTGGGGATGCCTATGACATTCTATATGGGAAGCCGCGCCTCTTTCGGCAGCTGTTGGAACAATGTAATGGCAGCAACTGATTTCGTTGATTCTTATGAATGGAAGGACGGACGCCCGTTTGACTGGGATGAAGTAATACCGGGCTATAACGCCAATGATGCAGTAAAAGCCAAAACATTCCGTGCCAAGATGAATTCGACCAAGACTAAAGTCGAAAGTTATCCTGAGACTAAAGACCAACTGATTGCCATGTATGCAGAGCGTGACCCACGTATGGATTACTCCATCATTCTTCCTTATACAATGTATAAAGGATGGTATGCCAACAAGCCGATGGACAGTGAATATGTAGTTGCAGCAGGTGGTGTGAATGACGGTCATGGATATATCCGTGTCAACGGTAACTATGAGACCTATTTGTGGCGCAAATTTGTGGCCGAGTACAACATGGACGGAGGTATTAACAACCGTGCAGATACTCCCATCAACTTCCCGCTAATCCGTTATGCAGATGTACTGCTGATGTTGGCGGAATGCTACAATGAGATGAATGATCAAACAGGTGCCGTGAAACTTATTAACGAAGTGCGTGCACGCCCAAGTGTAAATATGCCGGGCATTAACAGCGGCCCCGAATGGTTGAAGGCTACTACGAAAGAAGAAGTATTCCAACGCATCAAGCACGAACGTGCCGTAGAATTGGCTGCCGAAGGACACAGTTTCAGCGATATGCGCCGCTGGGGATTGTTGGAATCTCTGAACGGACGCAAGGAAAAAGATATTACCGGCAAGGTACGTTACACCCGCGCTGTCAGTACACGTGATTACTTATGGCCTATTCCGGCGAGTGAAATAGAAAAGAACGGCAAGTTGGAACAGAACCCAAGCTGGTAATAGCTGCATAAGTTTCACAATAGGTAAATAATACACTGATTATTATAAATAGTCACTTCGGGCGACGGCCCTCTTCGGCCTGTTCCCCGAAGTGACTTCTTATTTCGGGAGATATGAAAAAAATTACAATTTTATATTTTATATTACTGGCCGCAGTGCAACTGAACGCGTATGAGAAACGCGATTTGCTACAGCATGCAGCAGACCTCGCCAAAATAAAAGAGGCATTGGTGATGGAACAAAAGTGGGTGCCTTATCCTGATTATACCGACCGCAACGGCTGGAATCAATTTTTGGGAGAATACAAAGAAGGCATCATCAGACAAGGGGAAAAATACTTGAATTTTGATTGGAAGGTGGTGAGAGCCACCGATTATATGGAATACGAACGTTCGGGAAACCGCCGTATCATGGAAGACCCGCTAGGTGCCAACAACACAGCCATAGGTGCGCTGGTACTAGCAGAAATGGCAGAAGGGAAAGGACGCTTTATCGATGAGATTATTAACGGTGTGCTGCAAGCCTGCGAAATGACTTCATGGTCACTTTCGGCACATCTAGCCTCAGCCCAGCACACGCACCGTGCTTTCCCTGACTTTCGCGAAGACATTATGGATCTTGTATCGGGCAATATGTCACAGATGTTATCCTGGACTTACCATTTTCTACATAAAGAATTCGATAAGACAGACCCGGCTATTTCTCTCCGTCTGCGCCACGAATTGCAAAAGCGTGAACTCGATCCCTATATGCAACGAAGTGATTTCTGGTGGATGGCTTTCGACTATAAACCGGGAACGCTCGTCAATAACTGGAATCCATGGTGTAACTTCAATGCCCTGAATTGTTTCTTATTATTGGAGAATGACCGTGATAAACTGGCTAAAGCAGTATTGCGCACCATGATATCAACTGACAAATTCCTGAATTATGTAAAAGCTGACGGTGCCTGCGAGGAAGGACCCTCATACTGGGGCCATGCCGCCGGAAAGTTATATGACTATCTGCAAATATTATCATTAGGCACCGGAGGTAAAATCTCCATTTTCAATCAGCCGCAAATTCGTTATATGGGTGAATATATCGTGCGCTCCTATATAGGCAATGGTTGGGTAGTAAACTTTGCCGATGCCTCTGCGCGTGGCGGCGGTGACGTAGCTTTGATTTACCGCTATGGTGTGGCAGTAAACAGCAACATGATGAAAGGGTATGCTGCCGAAAAGAATCAGGAGAAACCGGTAAAACCTGCCACCAACTGGCTTGATATGTTCCGCGGGCTGGAAACGCTACGTTTCATGCCTCAGTTGAAAGAAGAAAAGGCAACTTATAGGGTTCCTGCCTATACTTGGTATCCAGAAACAGAGTTCTGCTATTTGAGCAACAAGAACGGTTTTTTTGTTGCCGCTAAAGGAGGATATAACAATGAAAGCCATAATCATAATGATGCAGGTACATTCTCGCTTTATCTGAACACGACTCCCATCTTGATTGATGCCGGAGTAGGAACATATACACGCCAGACATTCAGCAACGAGCGTTATTCCATCTGGACTATGCAAAGCAACTATCACAACTTGCCTGTGATAAATGGTGTTCCCCAAAAGTTTGGAAGTGAGTATAAAGCCACAGATGTAAAAGCGAATTCCGGACAACAAACCTTCTCTGCCAATATTGCTACAGCATATCCTGTCGAAGCCGGTGTGGAGAAATGGATACGCGCTTATTATCTGGAGAAAAATAAACTGAAGATAGAAGACAAGTTCACACTGAAAGAAACAACAGCTCCCAATCAAATCAATTTCCTTACTTGGGGAAAAGTAGATATCTCACAACCCGGAACCGTCATCATTAAAGTAAATGACGAGAAGGTATGTTTGGACTATGATAAAAACATGTTTGACGCAACAATCGAAACAATACAGTTGAAAGACACCAGACTGTCCAACGTATGGGGTCCGGAAATCTATCGTGTTTCTTTGCAAGCGCAGAAAATGCAGTATTCGGGAACTTATGTTTATAATATAACAAAACTTAAAAACTAATTCTGTCATGAAGAAATATTTAATAGCCTTTACTTGTTCGGCACTGCTGGCAGCCTGCACAGGTGCCCCAAAACAAGAATCCACCACAAACGGATTCATAGAAGACAACATCACTTTTGCACGTGAGCAACTGGGCAAAGAAATCGGTGTGATTGAAGCCAGCGGAAAGTGCCTTAATCCTGTAACTTTAAAACCAGACAGCACCGTATTTTATTGTGATTACACTGACTGGCGAAGTGGATTCTTTCCCGGTTCCATCTGGTATCTGTATGAACTAAGCGGAGACTCCACCTTGCTACCTTTGGCTACCAAATACACCAATGCCATAGAAGATACCAAAAATCTAACCTGGCACCATGACGTAGGCTTTATGGTTAATTGCAGTTTCGGCAACGGCCTCCGACTGGCTCACATCCCCGGATATAAAGAAGTGATGATTCAAACCGCTCGTTCATTGTCTACCCGCTTCCGCCCTGTACCGGGCGTTATCCAGTCATGGGACGCAACAAGAGGGTGGCAGGCTGAACGAGGCTGGGAGTGTCCGGTAATTATTGACAATATGATGAATCTGGAATTATTGTTTGAAGCGACAAAGCTATCAGGCGATTCAACTTTCTACCATATTGCAGTCAGCCATGCCGACCGCACCATGCAAGAGCATTTCCGCGCCGACGGAAGTTGTTATCATGTGATAGACTACAGCCTAAATGACAATAGCGTACGCCATCGGCAAACGGCGCAAGGATATGCCGACGAATCTACCTGGAGCCGCGGACAAGCTTGGGCCATCTATGGTTATACGGTTTGCTATCGCGAAACAGGCGACCGTAAATATATGGAGCAGGCCCTGAAGACCTTTAATATGATGAAAAACCATCCACGTATGCCTGAAGACTTCATTCCATATTGGGACATGGATGCCCCCAATATTCCCAATGAGCCGCGCGATGCCTCCAGTGCTGCCTGTATCGCTTCTGCACTTTATGAAATCAGCACTATGGATGTAAAAAATGCGGAAGAATATAAAGAATATGCCGACGGCATTATGAAGTCGCTGGCATCTCCTGCTTATCGGGCTGAGCCGGGCAAAAACGGCAATTTCCTGTTAATGCACTCGGTAGGAAGTATCCCTCACAATCAAGAGATTGATGTTCCGCTGAATTATGCCGATTATTATTTCATGGAAGCCCTAAAACGGAAACATGATATTGAAAATAAACGGTAACAAGCCGCACATATCATCCTATACTGCAGGGGCAGACATTCTGTCCCTACAGTAACTTAATACGTTCAATAAGTAAATCAATATCTTCGTCTGTCGTGTCCCAAGAAGTGACAAGGCGCATTTCGTTCTTAGCATCATTCCAAAAATAGAAATGATAAAACTCCTGCAGTTTATCCTCTTTTTCGCGAGGCATAATGAAGAATAACTGATTGCTTTCTACCGGTTGGGTAAACGTCACATCCGGCATGGCTTGCAAAGCCTCAGCAAGTTTTGCAGCCATTTCATTGGCGTGCCGGGCACATCGCAGCCACAGGTTATCAGTCAGGAAAGCAGTGAATTGGCAAGATATATAGCGCATCTTACTTGCCAGTTGGCAAGCCTGCTTGCGGGCGTAGCGAGCTTCTTTCATCAAATCCGGATTGAAAACCACCACACATTCAGCTCCCATCAGGCCGTTCTTTGTTCCACCCAAAGTCAAGGTATCTACTCCGCATGCTCCCGAAACTTCATCCAAGCTGACTCCCAATGCTGCAGCAGCATTGGAGATGCGCGCACCGTCCATGTGCAACAACAAACCGTGTTCGTGTGCAAACGTTGTCAAAGCGCGTACTTCGGCTGGAGTATAAACAGTGCCGAGTTCTGTGCATTGGCTGATATAGACCGCTCCCGGTTGAGAGTGATGCTCCACACCAAAGTTTATCATATAAGGTTTCAGGAGTTCCGGTGTCAGCTTTCCGTCAGGAGTAGGGATTGTGCGCATGAAACATCCGGTAGCCTTGCTTGGTGCTCCACATTCGTCTACTGCTATATGTGCGGTGTCGGCACAAAATATAATGTGATAAGGGCGTGTCATTAATTGCAATGCCATCGTATTGCTGCCTGTTCCGTTAAAGACAAACAGGGGCTCACAGGGACGTGCAAACTGTTCTTTTACTTTTCGGGTTGCTTCTTCTGTCCAAGGGTCGTCACCATAGCCGAAGGCATGGTCTGTGTTTGCCGTCATCAGTGCTTCCATTATTTGAGGATGTACACTGGAATTATTGTCGGATGCAAAACTTCTCATAGTAGAATCTTGAATTATAATTTTCGTGCAAAGTTAATCCCTTTCTTCCAATTGACAATGAAACAGTATTAAAATACATTCGAAAAGAAAGTATCACATGGCTGTATCATCTATGTAACACCTATAACCGACCTTTGCGCTGAATAAAAAAACAAGCTAAAGAATGATGAATACAAAGAAGAGAGAGTTTGGCCTCATAATCATTTTCCTGTTTTTGGCCATATCCATTCAGGCGGCAGCACTGCGAGGAAGCGTGACCGACAAAATAACAAATGAACCGCTCATCGGTGCTGTCATACAAATCAGTGGTACTACCACAGGGGCAATTACTGATTTGGACGGCAATTTCGAACTGGCCGGATTGAGAAACGGGACTTACAAACTGGTTATATCGTATGTTTCTTATAAAACATTGACTTTGGAGGTAGCTGTCAATGGCATGTCAGAAATAAATATAACATTGGAACCGGATAACCAACAACTGAAAGAGAGTGCCGGATATTCTTATGCCAACCGGAATATGCCTGACCGCCGCCGGTACAACACGGTGCTGAATACGGATACCAATCAATTGGAAGTAGAGAACCTGAATGAAATCAACCGTGAGTTCTCGCGTCTGGACGAACACATCCTGTCAGCCAACCTCAACTATCAGCATGATTTCGCATTCGGAGATTTTACTCCCACGCTCAAACTGGGAGGATATACGAAATGCCGAAAGGACAACGTAAACCCGGTGATTGGGAGTGTATGATGACGTATTATATGATGCAGCAAATAAAACCGTGATCGATGCCAATCAGGAATCTTACTCTTCCAGCTTTTTCAAAGCACAAAAAGGGAATAAGGTACTTGCCGACATGAACGAACTGAACTTTAAAGACGGGCGCGGCATCGGTGTGAATTATATGCCAAATGCAGGCAGTCCCGTATTGACAGCCGCTTCATTTGACAATACCTTGTTAGGCAATGGCTTTGATAAAGTAGACTATATCGGAGCATTCGGAGCGGATGACAATTGGCTGGACGGTTGGACTAATTTCGACCCTAACAATACAGACTACTAATACTCTTTTCTGAATACACACAAATAGCGAGTGATTTTTACGGAGATTCTATGGGTAAAGTCGTAGAATCTCCGTATTTTTGTATCCGAACCTAAAAACATTTAATATATATACCTATGTATCCATTAAAATTTAACCCCATTCTGAAATCCACCATCTGGGGTGGCGAAAAGATTATCCCATTCAAACATCTTGCAACCGAACAGGCACAAGTAGGTGAAAGCTGGGAAATCTCGAATGTTCCGGGCGACGAGTCAGTTGTTGCCAATGGTACAGACGCAGGTAAAAACCTGAGTGACATGGTAAAAGAATACAAAGGAGCGCTAGTAGGTGAAAGCAACTATCAACGTTTCGGAGATAACTTCCCTTTGCTAATTAAATTCATCGATGCTTGCGATGATCTTTCCATACAGGTTCACCCCGATGACGAACTTGCCAAGAAACGCCACAACTCAATGGGAAAGACAGAAATGTGGTATGTTATCGACAATGCAGGCGGCAAAGCTCATCTTCGTTCCGGATTGAAAAAGAAAATCACTCCTGACGAATACGCGGCAATGATTGCAGACAATACAATCTGCGATGCCTTGGCAGACTATGCTGTTCAGCCGGGAGATGTATTCTTCCTGCCTGCCGGACGAATCCATAGCATTGGTGCCGGATGCTTTATTGCAGAAATCCAGCAGACATCCAATGTAACCTATCGTATCTATGACTTTAACCGCAAGGACAAGAACGGCAATACACGCGAATTGCATACCGAGCTGTCGAAGGACGCCATCGATTACACTGTGGAAGAAGACTACCGCACCGACTATACACCGGAACAAAACAAACCGGTGGAACTGGTAACCTGCCCCTACTTTACCACTTCTGTATACGATTTGACAGAAAACATGACTATGGATTACAGTGAACTGGATTCTTTTGTAATCTATATCTGCATGGAAGGCTCATGCACGGTAACCGACAATGAGGGTAATTCATTGGAAGTTCAAGCAGGAGAGTCCATACTGTTCCCGGCTGCCACCAAAGAAGTAAATGTAGCGGTAAACGGTCATGTGAAGTTCCTGGAGACTTATGTATAATCCAATCTTGCTGATATAAGCAACTATGACTAAAAAAGAACTTATGCGGAAAGCCATCGAGCTTTCCATTGAGAATGTAGCAAACGGAGGAGGACCTTTCGGAGCCGTTATCGCTAAAGGCGGAGAAATAATAGCGACGGGGGTCAACCGGGTAACCGCTTCGTGTGACCCCACCGCCCATGCTGAAGTAAGTGCCATACGCGCCGCCACTGCTAAATTGGGAACGTTCGACTTAAGCGGATATGAAATCTATACTTCCTGCGAACCCTGTCCCATGTGTTTGGGTGCTATCTATTGGGCACGATTGGATAAGATGTATTACGCTAATAATAAGACGGATGCAAAGAATATAGGTTTCGACGATTCATTTATCTATGATGAACTGGAACTGAAACCGGAAGACAGAAAGCTTCCCTCTGAAGTGATGTTACGCGAAGAAGCTATTAAAGCATTCGAAGCATGGAGTTCTAAAACAGACAAGATAGAATATTAAAAAAATAGGGGCGGAATGTTCGCCCCTATTTCTATATAAATGATATCAATTACCTTCTTTGTCGAATCCTATCTCTTTCATCAACCTATTATATTCTTCTTCCTCACGACACAACGGCTTATACCACGTATATTTCAGTATAACGGTTGTCGCAATTAATATCAGGACGGATACGATAAAACCCAGATTTCCGCGCACCACCAGATACATCGGAACAATAGTCAGACAACATTGCCACACAATACCAACAGTCACATTAAATGCGTCACGCTTAAAGTTCTTATTACGCGTCACTTGCGGATAACGTGCTATCGCCTTATCGCTAACCGGTTTCCACCATCCCCACGGGCGTACACGAATATAGAAATTAATCAATGTATCTTCATCTGTCGGAGGAGCGGAATAAGTACCGGCAATACATCCTATCAGCGAAATGCCGAACAAGACAGGGAAGAAATATAGAACCAATCCGTCAGGAACAGTGAATTTCATGATAATAGCGGCAACCACACCTGCCGTCATGCCCCAGAAATAACCTTCCCCATTAAAACGCCACCAATGCCATTTCAATACATTGGCAGCAATATAACCGCCAAACAGAGCTCCTACAATCCACTGGAATATCTCATTGATATCTTTCAGGAAGAAACCCATAACCGTACTGATAATAACAACCAGAACAGAGATTAAGTAACTGGCACGAATCTGTGTCTTGACAGGAGCTTTGGGATTGATATACTTCAGATAAATATCATTCACCACATAAGCCGGAGCCGCATTGACTGTAGATGCGAAAGTAGACATGAACGCTGACAGCAGACCCGCCAATAACAATCCGGCCAGCCCTACCGGTACATACTTCGTTATCAAATGAGGCAAAATGGTTTCAAAATCCGTATTCGTCGCTGTCATCTGCGCCAAGCCACCGTCTACTTTAAAGAAATAAATTGCCAACAAAGCAAATCCCATAATCATCAAATAACGTGGTATCAGCAAAATAACCGGTACGGAACCACTCATCATAGCTGCCTCTTTCGGTGACTTACATGAAAGTATCTTCTGCATATCATAGTTAGGTGCAGGGCCTGCCATACTCATAAAGATTCCTTTCAGCAATGCCATCATCACAAAGATACCCATCAGGCTATAAGGTTCATTAGCCATTCGTTCTGTCAGCAAATTCATCCGTTCGCTCCAGTCAATATCAAGCGCCCAACCGAAAAACGGTGAATCCCATCCTCTGGGAACAAATTCTTGAATCATTTCGGGAGCCACCATATTCATGCCGATAATAGCAATGATGACACCTGCCACTGTCATAATCATAAACTGAACAACATCTGTCCACACAATACTGAGCATGCCACCCAACATCACATAAAAAGTAGCAATTGCCGTAAAGAAAATACCATAGAAATGAGGAACATACTGCAACGGAATATCAAAAGGTACATATTGTGAGACCACCTCCCATGGGAAGAATATCTCCATAAACTTACCGATACCGATAAAACCGTAACTCAGGAAACCCAACACGCTCAGCAAAGCGAAAACAATCACAATAGTATGCGACAAAGTAGCTCCTTTTCCATGTCCGAAACGGGTTTTAATCCATTCGGCACCTGTCAGCACATTACTTCGGCGCAACCATACAGAAAGATACACCATCAGGAATATCTGGTTGAACACCGGCCATAACCAAGGAATCCATAAACTCTTGAAGCCATAAGCAAAGGCCCAATAGACCATCAGCATGGTTCCGGTAATATCGAACATACCCGAAGCATTGGAAAGTCCGAGCATATAAAACGGAAGGGACTTGCCTCCCAAGAAATACGAATCCATATTCTTTGCCGCTTTCTTCTTCAGGAATAGCCCGATAAGGACTATGATAATCAGATAAGCGCAAATAATCAGGATGTCAACAACATGTAATTTCATATATTATTTACTTTAAGATTTTTCTTGTTTAAGCAATTCAATGGTCAGCCAATCTGCACTTCCACCTTCTTCCGTATGTCACCCGGCTTGACAGAAACCACTATACCACCTATCGTTTTATCAAAAGTGGCTTTTACCGATTTGCCGTTCACTTTTACTTTTGTTCCTGCTGGAATTCCCGGCAATTCAATACGATAAGCTCTTTTTTGAGGCTGGCCTTCGTATGAGCCCTTTGCCGGATGAATAGTAACAAAAGTCTGTTCTCCTTCTTTACGATAGTTCATTAATGTAGAGGCTGATTCCCCTTGCTGATAGGCTGTCGTAATTCCATCATCTTCATACAAGGTATAAGAGTGATTACAGCCGTCGTTGCCCGGATAACAACGGACAATCAACTCGGTAAGAGGAGTCGAACACATACGTTCTGTATAAGGCTGCATAGGCAATGGGTAGCCCCCCTTCACAAATAAAGGGAATTCGTCCAACGGACTTTCTACCGTCACCGTTCGGCCCCCTTGATATGCTTTCCCTGTGAAGAAATGATACCAGTTTTCCTCCCCCGGCAGCCACACCTCTTGCGAGACCAGCTTCTGTTCTCCTTCTCCCGGCATTGTTACCGGTGCTCCCAGCAATAAATCGCCGAATAGGAATTCACCCGGACATTGATATGCTTTCTCATCCGACGGGTATTCCAGATATAATCCTCTATTGAGTGGAATCATATCTTCATAACACTGATGGACAGAAGAATAAATATACGGCATCAACTGCGAACGAAGATGATAGATGCGTTTCATGGCTTCCTCTTCCTTAGCCCCCCACAACCAAGGGCGACGATCAAGCTTCTCATCATATACCGAATGGATACGGAGAGATGAATTCAATAAACCGAATTGTGTCCAACGAGTATAAAGCTCCGCATTGTCTCCTCCATAAAATCCGCCCAGGTCATGAGCCCAGAAAAAGCAACCGGCATTGCCGCTTGTTGTAGTCAAATCAATTTCAAAACGAAGCAAATCCCAATTGGCCACAGCATCACCTGAGAATTGGATAGGATGCCGATGGTCTCCCCAACCTGCCCAACGGCTAAAGCCGGCGCCACGAAGATTATTACGGGCAGAATAATCATAATAGATTTTATTCAACCATGGCAAATGTCTCATCGATGTACCTCTGACGTATGGATAAAGATAATCCTGCTGCCAGTCCAACCACCAAAAAGCAACACCCATTGTATCGCTCTCTTGGTGAGCATGCTTCATAAATGCTTTCATATATTCCGGATTCCCGGCATCAAACAGAGGAACTCCGTTTGTCAGAGTATCAGTTCCCAAATCACGGATAAACATAGGATAGGCATCATCGTGCGGACGTAATCCATCGTGCGGATGCTCGTTCAGCACCACATATACATGGTCGTCTTTCAAATCCTGTATCAGTTTGGCTGGTTCTTTTATCAGTTCCCGATTCCAACTATACCCTGTCCATCCTCTGGTTCCTGCATGCCCTGTGCCGACGGTAGCATTCTGAGTATGCCATCCCATATCAAAAACCATTATATCCAATGGGAAATCATGTTCTTTATATTCACGCACCAACTGACGATAATCGTCATCCGTATAATTCCACCAACGGCAATACCACGAACCGTGCACATATTTACGCGGCATAGGTGCCGGGCCACTGACAGCACGAAGAGAACGTAAAGCCGATTTATAATCGTTTCCATAAACGAACAAATATAAATCCTGTACATGTTCTTCATCGCGTGCACTCACCCAACCGTCACGCAACACCTCTTTGCCTGTATCATTTATCAGATACCAACCGTCACGACTTAACAAACCTTCCTGACGATCTACCGGACCATCCACTTCATCCAAGGTCGTAAGGGCTCCCAGCAGATTTCCACTTTGTCTGCTGGCTATATACCAATGTTTCTCTTTAGCTTCTTCACCATTCTTAAAATAAACATGCAAATTGGTTTGTCCAAACGGAAATCCGTCCGCATAGTATTCAATCCGCATCACCGGAGTAGACAATACATAATGGCCTTTTGATTTCTCCTCTACTTTCACGTCTTTACACTCCGTCGAACGGTCAATGGCAAACAAAGTGGGATCATCTAAGAAATGGCCATTCTGCGCATATTCCATACGCACCAATTGGTCGGTAATGAATGTAAAACGGCTATTGCCGATAATAACCGGATTAGCCCAAAGCGTCCGGCCGGAAAAGAAAAAAACGAATAAGAATAATAACTTATAAAAATGCTTCATAATAGTATATTTACGGCTTTATCTGTATCGTTGCCAATACATTCACCCCATATCTCCCATCCTTTGAAATCCACCAGTCTACATCACCATTGGCACATCGAATAGCATAACGAGGATTATACTTCAATCGCTCCGACACATCAGGTAACCATAACCCCAAGCGATAAATTCCCGGAGAAACAGGTACCTTTCCTGCAAATAAGATTGAGTGAGCCAAAGGAGTATAAGCTGTATCTCCAGGCTGATATGGCTGGCAGTCGGAAGAGCTGAATGATGCCGGCAATTCCGTTATCTCTTCCTTTTCGTCAATCAATACAAAACAAGCAGGACGTTCACTGCTGAAACCGGCAAATCCACGATTAATAAATTCCAAATTTAAAGTCAATGCTTCTCCATTCCTTATGGTTTGCGGCATTTCCAGTTTCTGCAATTCGATACGATATCCCAAGTGGTCACGAATATAGTCAAAAATACTACGTAAAACCAATGTTCCATCCTTTTTTTGAAAATAATGGTCTGATACCGGCATGTGATATTTTCTCAAAGAGTCCGCATTTATCATACTTTTCTTCCACACAACCATCGAATATTCAGGAGCATTTGCCTCATCAAACATCCGGTTGGAATGCTGTTCCTTATAATTATGAATAACACTCAAAGAAGTATAATGCTGAAGGAAGAATCGGCGCGCAGCTCCCATACCATCAATAATCCATCCGGCAGATGGGCTGTCAGGGTCACATCCGGCACTCCAAAAGCCCCATGGCAATTCACCGTCTACAACCAAATAAGGCGATTCTCTTACAATCTGTTCAAAATTGGACGTGCCTTCATGCATATCTCCATCCCAACGATCAGGCTTGATAACGATAAAGTCATCATGAAAAGAAATACGTTTATACAATTCCGGTTTACCTTTCAGAAGATTCTTAAATTCGGGAAGTCTCACCTGTATGTTCTTCTCTGCAGGTACCACTTCCAACAACTTTTCCAATATGGCAACCTTTGCCGTGTCGGAATGCTCCAGACCATGAATAGAACTGTGCCATTCTCCCCATGCACCGATAACACCCGCCTGAACGACCAGAATCAAATCTTTATTCTTATGCAGAAATGGTTTCAACTGTTCAAGATGCGCCAATGCTTCTTCCAATGTAGGCCCCACCGGTTCCTGACGCACAAAATCTTTTTCATAAGCAAAACGCAAGACAGCTTTCTTCCCCAATTGTTGCAGCCTGTCAAAATATGCCTGCATCGTTTGAAACTCTGTATCCGATAGCTTTTTATCGGTCAGATAGGTCAAATAAAAATAACTTTGCGAAAGTGATACACTATCTGAAGCATACTTCAACGACAAAGTATCCAGTTGCAAGGTAGGGCTCTCTTTTTGAGTAGCAAGATCGACAGCTGTTTCCAAGCGAAACCCACGTTCGGGATTATACAGTCCCTCGCTGCCATCCGCATCATCCACGGCAATGCCCCGATAATAAACTACTTTCTCACTATCAGTACAACTGCATACACTTGCCAAACCAAACACAAACAATAAACAATATCTTAGATATCTCATATTCATATCTTCATTCTCCTTTCCACCGTTTTTTTCATTTCTCTAGAATCACACTGACCGGATAATGATCTGAAATCCCTTCATTCTCTATTCCATTATGCACGGCAGCACTTTTACATTTCTCCATCAATGAGGGAGAAAGCAATATATAATCCAACCGTTCACGGCGTTGCGGCAAACGCTTGTCGTCCCACTGCCAATCATAAAGAAAAGCAGCCGGAAAACTCATACGTGCACTTGCCGGATGCACCATCCGTCCTATCGCATCTTCCATGCCCGCTGCAAGGAAAGTCGAAATGACAGAGAAGTCATATCGCCCTTCCCTCAAATTACGATATTTCTTTTGTGACATATCCCAGCATTGCATATTTACCAGCAATGTATCATGGCCGGCTATCTCATCGGCATCCAACGGAGAATGAGCATTCAAATCACCCGCTACATAATAATCCTTCAAATGATTTCTATGGATATAATCCACGATTTGTTGCGCCTCATTCAAGCGGTATTTCCACTCAAAAGGACTGAGATGAGTAGCAATGACATCAACACCGGCAGTTTTAACATGCATCATCCCATGCCAAAAGCCTTCTACTTGTTTCTTAATCACTTCTATCGGTTGCTTGGAAAGTACTCCGACAGGATATCCCTCTTCTTTCACCATGGCAGCATACGGATACCCGCATACCTGCCCCAATGTTTTCAAATCCTTTTCCTTAAACCCAACCAGTTCTGTCAACACAAATATGTCAGCAGCCTGTTTTTGAGTCCATTCGATAAAACGTGCACGCCTCAACGAGTCTCCTTCAAAACCATTCCAAATATTATAAGAAATTAGTTTCATTTGTTGTCCGGTCTGTCCCCACATAGAAAGAGCAGAGCAAGGAAGCAGCATCAAGAGTATTAATCCTAAAAGCTTTTTCATTTATTCAAATATGTTTCGTTTTTATCAATCAAATCATTAATCGCAGCTACGGATGTTGCCGAACGCAATCCGTCTGCCGGTGTGTGCATACAGTAATCTACCAGTTTATCGATAGTAGAAGTAGCCACATGCATACGAGTATCACTGGATGCATAATAGATATATACGGTACCATCCTCATCCGCAATCCAACCATTAGAGAATAACACATTGGATACATCTCCCACTCTTTCGCTGCCCAATGGAGCCAAGAAATAGCCTGCCGGTTCTGCTATTAACTTCCAAGGTTCGTCCAATGCCGTCATATAAAGGTAAAGCACATAGCGTAATCCGGCAGCACAGGCACGCACCCCATGTGCCAAATGCAACCATCCGGCAGGTGTTTTGACAGGATGTGGTCCCTCACCATTCTTCACCTCTTTTATTGTATGATAATGACGATGATTTATAATGATTTCTTCTTTCACCTCCGCCTGAGTCATATCATCTATAAGTGCCCAGCCGATGCCTCCTCCGTTGCCCGCATTAATAAAATCGTCTTGCGGACGAGTGTAGAGTGCATATTTCCCATTAACAAACTCAGGATGAAGCACTACGTTCCGTTGCTGACTGCCAGACTTCAAATCCGGCAGACGTTCCCAGTCCACCAAATTCCTGGTACGGACAATACCCGCTTTTGCTACCGCCGACGAGAGATCACCGGCCGGCGCACTGTCATCATGGCGTTCACTGCAAAATATTCCATATATCCAACCGTCTTCGTGGGCAGTAAGACGCATATCATATACGTTTGTTTCTGCAGGATTAATATCAGGCAATGTGATAGGACGCTTCCAGAAGCGAAAATTATCAATGCCATTCGGACTCTCTGCTACAGCAAAAAAAGATTTCCGGTCTGCACCTTCCACACGGACAACCAACACATATTTACCATTCCATTTAATGGCCCCACTATTCATGGTTGCGTTAAAACTGATACGCTCCATACAGTATGGATTGGTATCAGGATTAAAATCATAGCGCCACTCCAACGGTATATGTTCCCGCGTAACTATCGGATATGTATAACGACGGACAATGCCATTCGTTTCTTCCACCGGAAAGTTCAACCGCTGCAACAATACTTCATGCTGTTGCTGTAACAAAGCTATTTTCTGTTCAAAATCTGCATTCATATACCTATATTTATCATGTATTAATAATTATTCTATGCACTTATTTAGTGCCGCTGCAAATTTCTCAATTAATAAAGTACAAACCTAATAGAATCCAAGCATTAAATGATGAAATCTTATCAATCCGGTGACAAAGACAGAAAGCAGAAGAACAGTCCATAGCTATCCAAGGAAAAACTAAACAATGGTTTTACTCTTACGGTAATTGCTTCGAAATTCGCTGGGCGTAGTACCCTTCTTCTTTTTAAAGATACGATTAAAATTAGAAAGGTTATTGAAACCACACTTATAACCAATCTCGGCTATGGAATCCGCTGAGTCGACCAATGCTCGCGAGGCGGCCCCCAATCGTATATCAGTAAGGAAATCAATAAAACTTCGGGAAGTATGTTGCTTAATAAAACGACAAAAAGACGCTTCACTCATATTAACCATCTCTGCCACATCCGGCAAACGAATAGTCTCGGCATAATGCCTGTTTATATAATCTATTATCTTATTCAGTTTATGGTTATTGTCTCCTTCCTGCCGGGTATCTGTCATAAACAAGCGACTGGCAAGTTCACGCATCCCCCTATCTAAAGAAAGCTCATGAAAGATTATCAACAACTTGATAAGTGAATAAAAACTGTCATTTTCGCAGGTCAGTAGTTTCAGCATAGGGCGTACCTTTATTACGGCCTCACGACTAAAGGCAACGCCTTTCTCGGCACGCCGAAACAATTGCCTCACACTGACCATCTGATTCTTGTTCAGAAAACTCTCTTCCAACAAATCCGGGTGAAACTGAATTGTTATTTCATGTATATGTTGTGACCGATTATGGTGATCCATCCAGGCATGCTCCAACCGAGGATTGGCAATAAGCACCAACTCCTCTTCTTCAATATCTTCAATAGAATCGCCTACAATGCGTTGCGCCCCCTTTGCATTCTCAATATAATTAAGCTCGTATTCGGGATGAACATGGACAGGAAAATTAAAATTCGATTTCTGCCTTTCTATCAATATAAAACAATCTTTGGACGAAAGCGGAGACACTTCCTTAAATAAATCTGTGTTAATCATAAGCCGGCATCATTAGAAATAAGTCTTCTCAGATAACAGTTCAATAAGAGAACTTCAGACACACCGGTCTGGAAGTTTCTATCTTTTCTCCGGTATCGGTCAACAAGCCTGTTTCCTTATCAATCTCAAATATCTGAATCAGGTTACTATCCCTGCAAGCTACCAATAAATAACGGCCATTAGGCGTAATGATAAAGTTACGCGGATGAATACCTGTCAATTCATAACCAATTTTTGTCAATGTTCCTTTATCACCGTCCACAGAAAAAATAGCAATACCATCTGCTTTCAAGCGGTTGGAAGCATACAGAAACTTACCATCGGGAGTGATATGAATATCACCGCTACCTTTTGCCCCAACCGTATCGGCTGCTATGTACTGAATAGCATCCAATTTGCCCTTATGATAAGAGAAGGCCGTTACTTTACCTGATATCTCATTAATAAGATAAGCAAATTTTTGATTGGGATGGAAACAAATGTGGCGGGGACCTGAACCGGGTTCCACCTTTACCTGGGTTGACTCCCCTTCATTCAACAGAGAATGAGAAACACCATCGGAAACAGATTCACTCACCGGGAACACATGAATTTGATCTGTACCCAAATCATCCGCCAACAGATATTTGTGATCGGGAGTAAATTCCACACAGTGCAAATGAGGCTGAGACTGTCTTTCTTTATCCGGACCATCACCGACAAAAGAAATCAGACGACTGTCCGGTTCCAACCTGCCTTCCTTATTTAATGGAAAAACAGTGATACTTCCTCCCATGTAATTAGCCGTCAGCACAAAGTTTCCGGAAGGGCTCAGCGTAATATAACAAGGTGCTCCGCCATTGGTGGGCTGAGAATTAAGCAATGTCAGTTTACCATCCTCCTTATTGAACATGATGGCATTTGCTGTAGAACTCTTTCCATTATCCTCGCCTACGGCATACAGTCTTTCACCATCCGCGGACGGGGTGAGATAAGAAGGATTCGAAATTCCTTCCAAGCCACTGATATAAGTTGCCTTCCCGGTATCTTCACTAAACTGATAAACTTTGATGCCTTCTTCCTCCGGTGTAGCATAACTGCCTACAAACAAGAACATCTTATCACTATCTTCATCTACTGTAACTACACTCTTCTGTTGCTTTGAAGTGCAAGCACCCAACAACAAACCACTCATACACAATGCCAATATTTTTTTATTCATAATATATTTATATAGATTAGGGAGCACATAACGCGCTCCCAAATATACTCACTTCTTGGCAAAATACATGCTATAACGGCCCAAATTCTTTATTATTCTTTTTTTAATTGGTTGATTTTCACTTCGGCTACCCCCAATCCATCCGAATTCAAGAGAATGCGCAAGTCGCTTGCTGTAGTACCTTTGAAAGCATAAGAAACCCATTCATCGAACTTAGACACACTACCCGAATATACAGTCAGGAATTGTCCTCCACCGCTCGACAATTGAATCTCAAAATCAGCCTCACCGCCATTCTCTTTCTTCCAAACGATAGACAGACCATCTATTTTTGCACCGTTCTCTAAAGCAAAAGTAATATAGTCTCCCTTGTTCCCTTGCCAGCAAGTCTTCAGATTATTATCGAGCGTCATGCCCACATTTTGCATTTCAGTACTGGCAGAAATGGCATTTTCCTTACCGTTTCCTGTTTCAGACAACACACCATTCATACCATATTCCATCACCATGAACTTATCACTCAAACGAATATCCTCTGAAGAAGCTCCGGCCATAACTTTAAATTCACCCGGTTCCACCACCCAATCATTTTTCACATTCAGCAACTCCATATCTTTACGGTCGAGTATAAAACGGACTTCCTTGGTCTCGCCCGGCTTCAGATGAAGACGCTCGAAACCGACCAGATTCTTTTCGCAAGTGGTCAGAGAACTGACAACATCCCTTAAATAGAGCTGTACAACTTCATCTCCTTCACGTTTGCCGGTGTTAGTAACTTTACATGTGACAGTCACTTTCTGATTTGGTGTAATTACTTTCGGACTCACTTGCAAATCGGAATATTCAAAAGTCGTATAACTCAGTCCGTAACCAAATGGATACAAAGGACCGTTTACACGAGACATATTTCCAGACATTCCCGGATTCTTCCCGCCATCAATTTGCGAAGAAGGTTTAGCCGGGAAATTTAACGGAATCTGTCCTACACTCTTCGGAAAGGTAACAGTCAGCTTTCCACCCGGATTATAGTCTCCAAACAAAACATCGGCAACAGCAATACCTCCCTTTGAGCCCGGATACCATGCCTCCAGAATGGCAGGAACAAATTTATCCGCCCAATTGATAGACAGCGGACGCCCATTGACTAACACCAACACGACCGGTTTTCCGGTAGCATATACAGCCTTCAATAAATCAAGCTGGCGTCCCGGCAACTCAAGACTACTCCTCGACTTATTCTCACCACAAGTACGTTGCCCGCCTCCAAGCACCACGACAGCCACATCCGCCTGATTGACATTAGCTACCGCTTTATCTATTTCATTCTTTTCCTGCTCTGTCAAAGGATAATCAATCAATTCGGATTCAGGCCAATTATCATCCACCAATTCACAACCTTTAGCATATAGAACCTCCGCCTTATCTTTCACCTTATTCTTAATACCTTGCAACACAGTAACCACATCTACAGCCAAAGGGCCATAATGACTCAAGGCATAACTGCTTTCATCCGCATTAGGGCCACATACAGCTATTTTCTTTATTTCCGAAAGGTTCAACGGCAACGTATTCTGCTCATTTTTCAACAACACCAGCGACTCTCTAGACGACTGAAGAGCCACTTCCAGGTTTTCTTTCTTCTCCACCTCTTTATCAGCGCCCTCCAAATCGGTTTGATACGGTTCGTCAAACAATCCGACCAAGAACTTGACACGAAGAATATCCCGTACACGGTTGTCAATCACTTCTTCACTCAACCCTCCTTCTTCAACAAGTTCACGCAACGGCAACACATACGAGTCTGGCGAACGAAAAGTGCAACGAACATTCAATCCGGCCTCCACACTCTGACGGACAGCCTCTTTCATATCCTTTGCCGTTCCATGTTTGGTATACAAATATTCCACGGCATCGCTGTCCGAAACAACATACCCCATAAATCCCCATTCACCGCGTAAACGAGTAGTAAGCCAATAATAGCTGCTTTGCACAGGGAAACCGTCATAATCATTATAAGAGCTCATCACCCCTAACAGACCGGCCTCCTTTATCACTCTTTTAAACGGATAAACATGAATCATCTCCACCTCACGGGGAGACATTTGCGGGTCAACACGCGCCATACCCTCACGCGCACCTTTATTATTACTATAAGCAATGAAATGTTTACCGGTGGCAGCTACCTGATAATTATATTGCATACCCTTCACCATCTCGATACCCAGTTCGGCAACAAGATAAGGACTCTCTCCATACACCTCCTCATAACGTCCCCAACGCTGGTCGCGCCCTACATCCAAAATAGGAGCATATACATTAGTATAGCCCAACATACGCCCCTCACGTCCGGTTATCCTGCCCACTTTATAAATTAAATTACGGTTCCAGGTATGTCCCAATCCAAGTTGTGTCGGGAAGTTCGTGGCACGATAACTCTCCACCCCCCGAATACCTTCATTGGTAAAGTCAACCGGAATGCCAAGACGAGTATCTTCAACAAAAAAACGCTGCACTTCATTCAATGCCCATGCATGCCGGGAAGCCGGCCACACATTCTCATTATCCGAAGGAGGAAGCCCCCATTGCTGAAAACCATTCAGGTGTTCGTCAATGGCTCCCATCCCATCTTTCCATAACATATTCTTCCATTCGGAAGTGGGAAGCGCATCCTTCAACACCCTTTTATAACCATAGAGCGTCACCATCTGACAAGTCTTCTCTTCCATATTCATTTGTCCGAGAAGATCTTCAATACGGTCTTCAATTTTGGCATTTGGGTTTTCGTAAACATCCATCACACCATTCTTATTAAAATCAATCCATCCTTTATGGTACATAGATTTCTTGACAGGCTGATAGACTTTCGGTATTTTAGTCGTTGTCTGCGCCGGAAGCATCGTAGAACTTCCCAACAAAGCAAGAACAAGAAACAAGTTCTTCATAATATTTAGATTATTAGATTAAACAGTCATTATTTGTCGAGGTAAAGATAAAGAAAACAGTTCAAACGATAGAGCAAAATTGTCCATAAGGCCGCTCATTTTTGTACAATAACGCTTATAAACGTATATTTGAACCAGATTCACAGAAAAATTGATTAACACGGATATTTATAATAATTGCAAAGAAATGACCTATAATCGGGAAAGAATTATTATCTTTGCGGCATCTATCATAGATACCAGTTCGGGCTTGACTGGATTTGACAGCGAGTTGGAGTGGTATGTAAGCATGCAGTGCGTCGGTGATTGGCACTATAATCTCAGTTATCAAAATTTTATCTGGCAACGAAAATTACGCTCTCGCTGCTTAATCGAAGTATAGTAGATTAACTTTATTTCTGCCATAGTGGTAGAAACGAGATGTCACTCAAAAGCTCTTGTTCCGAAGCGTTTGATAAAGTGGCACAGCAAATTCGGGAATAGTTTGAGACTTTCCTCGCGTCTCTCACGAAATTTTAGAGGATAAGGTATAGATTGGTGGCTTCGGTCTTGTCTATACACGAAAATTTAGGCGAAGATAAGCATGTAGAAAGCGTATGGCTTCCTCGTTTGGACGAGGGTTCGACTCCCTCCAGCTCCACAATTAATACTGATAATCAGATTGTTATAATGACTGCACCCAACATTACACCCTGTTTGGGAAACTGATAGTCTGATTATCATTATTTATATCAAAGGCAATCAGCTTCTCTTAAATAAATTAACTTTTGTGATAGCGTATGATATTTTATTTAAATATTCATCGTTTTGTTTGTTCTTTCAAAAATGAATATTTATATTTGACACATCATTAGGGCTTGACTGGAATTGACAGCGAGTTGGAATGGTATGTAAGCATGCAGTGGGTCGGTAATTTCCACTTAAATCTCAGTTATCAAAATTTTATCTGGCAACGAAAATTATGCTCTCGCTGCTTAATTGAAGTATAGTAGATTAGCTTTATTTCTACCAAAGTGGTAGAAACGAGATGTCACTCAAAAGCTCTTGTTCCGAAGCGTTTGATAAAGTGGCACAGCAAATTCGGGAATAGTTTGGGTTTCTCCTCGTGACTCTTACGAAATTTTAGAGGATAAGGCATAGGTTGGTGGCTTTGGTCTTGCTTATGCTCGAAAACCTTAGGCAAAGATAAGCATGTAGAAAGCATATGGTTTTCTCGTTTGGACGGGAGTTCGATTCTCCCCAGGTCCACATTGTAATAAATGGGTTATTAGACTAGCATAAATAAGGGGTGTTTCCCATCAAAAATGTTAGTAAAATAACTTTTTGTTTAATTATTTAAATTGTATTATTATGAAAAAGATTTTGTTCTTAAGCGCATTTCTATTGTTGGTATTAGGATTTGGATCTTGTTCAAATACTGATTTGGATTCTTCAATAAATGAGACGAATCAATCTGTAGTGAATAATGCAAATGATGTGATTAATAATCTTGAATCTTCATTTGAAACTCACACGAGAGCGAACGGAGTGCAATCGGTGTACCCTGATTATTATTGTGGAAGCTATTTAAAAGATGGTGTCTTGATTGTAAAAGTAAAAGGTATAATTTTAGAAGAATATGAAAAAGACTTGACACAAAGGTGTAAAAGTGAAAATTTCATTATAGAAGAGGGCACTACCACAATGAATGAGCTTCTCTCAGTTAGAGATATAATTAACAGCCGAGATGAAATGGGGGGATGGAAAGTATTAGGTATATCTGGTTGTGGTATAGATCCTAAAGAAGGAAAAGTAGTTGTTATGTTAGAGGATTTGTCCGAAGCTAGTATAAACAAATTTAAGAAAGAGGTAATAGATTCACCATTAGTGAAGTTTTGGCAACTGACTTTTACTGAGACTGAAGGCTCTTTGGATAACAATGTTGAAGCAACCCCTTTTTCTATAACTCCGACAGCTATGATACCAGGAGAGGGATTCTATTCTGCTCAAGGTGGAGGAACTGTTGGATATCGATGCGTTTATAAAACAAAACCGTGTATTGTAACTGCAGGTCATACAGTTAAAGCTGTTGGTAATAAAATGCTGGATAATCAAGATTATAAAACAGAATTGGGTTCGTGTGTTGAATGTGATGCTACAGGATATGATTTAGCTGTCTGTACTCTTGCTAGCAATGTTAGTTCTTCTAATACTTTTGATTATAATAATGCTACTATTACTATAGTGGATGGAACTTTTGATAATGTAAAGAAGGATAATATGGTTGCCTTTAAAGGTTTTTATCATAGAGGTCCTGGCAAGATTATTGTGGAAAAAACAAAAATTCCCGGAAGAACCTTTACTGAATTTGCAGTCGCAACATATGATTCACAGTCAGGAGATAGCGGTGGCTTAGTGTTTAGTCCAAGTACGAAAAGAGCTGTTGGTATCCATGTGGCTACAGGCAATGTGACAGTTGATGGTGTGTCACAAAAAGGTGCTGTATTTCTGCCTTGTTCTGCTATTAAGTGGAAATATGGTACATTACCTAAGAATAACTAAATAGGAAAAATTAATAAAAATAAAGAGCGTAAAACTTATTAGGGTATTATGCTCTTTATTTTTTCACAAGTTATAACTTCAGTCCCTTCTTGGGCATATTCTCTTTTCTCAGTATACTACTTGTGGTCAGTTTCTCTTTGAGTTCTTGGAACTTCATCTTGAACCATTCCAGTATCGGCATACCGTCAATGCACAGTCTGAATTTCCCGGTCTGTTGCGGATTTCTCTCTATGGTTGCCGTTGAATGTTCCGTCTTGAACTCCTTTCCATGCTCCCTTGAATAGAGCTTTCCTCTGAACCCTACGGGCTTGAAACATACGAGCTGCCTTGTCATTTCCTCCGTAAATCCCATTTCCCTGCATTGGTCGGCTATGGGTAGCAGTTCCTTGACGTGAGGGAAATAGGTGTCTATCCGTTTCAGCCTTTCATCATACTGCATGGTCTCTTGTTGGTGCGCCCTGTAAATCTTGTTAATTTCGCTGCAATGGCGGTGTTCCATGTTTTTCTGTTCCGCCTGTTCAACCTTTACCCGTTCCTGCAAATCGGCAATGTCCTGCTTCAACTGACCGTTTTCCGCTTCCAACCTCTTGACCTTGCTGCCGCCCAAAAGAGAACTGACACCGTCCGCTATGGCTGTCGTTGCGTTCACAGCAGCACTCTTCATCTTCTGTGTGTTGATTTCCCCTTTCACCTGCTTCAACTTTTTCTGCGCTTCCTCTTCCAGTTGTAACAGGTTGCCTATGTTCTCCTGCAGGCTGCCTTGCTGCTCTATCAATTCCTTGTAGTATTGCGCTGTTGAAATGTGCCTTGCCTCCGAACCGTCCACACCTCTTTTCAGTCCGTACTTGCCCATAGCTTCCGCATAGGTGTCTTGGAAACGCTTCAAGTTCTTTTGTGTCATCACGTCATCGACACAGAGCCTTGTCGCTTGTGGATTCTTCTTGCGGTATTTCTTCTTTCCGTCCTGCTGTTCCAGCTTGGCTTTCCTGCGTTCCCCCGTCACTATTGGTATAACAGTTGCGTGCAGGTGCGGTGTCTGCTCGTCCATATGCAGGACTGCCGAAACCACATTGTCCTTTCCGAAAGTCTCACGCAGCCATTTCAGGTTGTCGTCGCACCAGTTGCCGAGTGCCCCGTCCGCTTCCATCCGTTTCATATCCTCGTTGGTTCCGGTCAGCAATACACGGATAGCCCTTACCTGGTTGTCGGCTATTTTCCGTTTGATACCTGCGTTTCCTATCCGATGGGCTATCGCCTCGGTACGGTTGTTCACTCCTTCGGGGAACTGTACCAGTTCCCGATTCAGATGCGTACGGGTTTCATCCGCATTTTTCGGATGGCTCGTGCGCTCTATGTGTGCCGACATCTTGCTGTCCGCACCCTTTGCTTTTTCCAAATGCAAAACTGCATATCCCATATCTCTGTTCTGTTTTTAGGTTGATAATTCCACTTGCCCTGCTGTCATGCCGCATGGCTCACGGGGTTTCCAAAGGGGTGCAACCCCTATGGCTCATTGGGGCATTTTTAGCGATGCCTTGCATTGCGTGTAGAAAATGCCCTAATGAGCTATGGCTTTTTCAAAAAGCCGTTCGGACAACATACGCCTACATTCTGAATCTCCTGCCTTTCTTCATGGTCGGTTCTTGCTCCTGCTGCTCGGATGGTCGGTCTTGCTTGCCCTGTTGTGGCAAATCCAAACCCTGCTCCTGTCTCTTTCCGCACAGGTAGTCGTTCAAGTCCGCATACCCCCGATATTCGTGTGAGAAGTCACGCACACGGCAGGAGTATTCCCTTTCGATTTCCCGTGTCGCTTTCCACCCGGCATGGTCGTTGTCAAGCAGGCAATGGATGCGCTCGTACGGATATAGCACGTCAAGGGCTTTCGTCACATTGGCGGTGGAGTTGAGTATGACATAATCCTGCCCGTCAAGGTTGGGCATGGTCGGGCAGTTCCTCATGCGCAGTGTGAGGAACGAAAGATAGTCCATCATGCCCTCGAATACCAAACATTTCTCCCTTGGCTCTCCCTGTTGCCGTATGTGGGTGATGTCTTTCGGTGCGATGCAGCCTTTGAAAAAAGAGTTGCGCACCTCGTAGCCGCCAGCCACATTCGGGAAGCCGATGGCGAAGTAAGGTTTGCCGTTGTGCGTGAAGTGGAGTTCCTTGCATTCTCTTTTTGCCAGTTCGATATTGATACCTCGCCCTTGCAGGTAACGGAGTAACGCAGGATGGACAAGGTCACGGACTTCCAACTGTTGGAAGCTCGGCTGTGAAGAGGACTGCTGCCCAAAAGAGAAAGACACGGGGCGTATATGGGACGCTTGCTCCGCTATCTTTTCCAAAAGGCAATGCAAATCATCGGAAGCGTAAAGTTCCTGCGCCAGTGCAATGATATTGCCGCCCTTGCCTGCGCCAAAATCGTACCAGAGGTTCAGTTCCGTGTTCACCTTGAAAGACGGTTCGCTCTCCTGTCTGAAAGGCGACTTGTACCAAAGATTGCCGCCCTGTTGTTTTACGGGGCTGTACCCCAAACTGTACAGATAGTCGGAAATGCGTATCTGCTTTACATCGGTTATTGTCATTCGTTTTTTGTTTTTGGATGAATATGTTTTTTTTCTTTTCGCCCGTATATCTTTACAGAGTACGGTCTGTAATCGCTTTACTTTACTGCCGTATATATAGGGTACGGTAATAAAGTAAAGTGCTTTGTCGGTGTTTCGAACCGCTTCGCTTTATTCCCAATATATAGGCACTGGGAATAAAGTAAAGTGGTTTTGGTACGCGGCTAATAGTGGAAATCGGGCATGAACCTGTACTTCTTCCCGTTCTCCTGCACTATCATCCGCTTGTTTTTCAATGTGGTAATCAGACTGACCACCTTGTTGTCACTAAGCGGCACACCGACAGAGGCATAGGCACTTTTCAAGGCTTCCGCAAGTTCTTGATAGCCGTATTCGTCTTTCAGCGTGAAAGCCGCTTCCAAGGCAATGCGGTGCTGATGTTCGGTGATGTCCCGATAAGCATCGAACTTCTCTTTTTTCGGTCTGCCCGGCTCTTTCTTCTGAAACTTGTACCCGTCCAGCAATTCGGGCAACGCCTCTTCATTGATGCGGAAAGCGAACGCCTCGAAGTCCATTGCCCGGATATGTGCCGCCCGTACCGTGCTTACATCCGTATCCTTTTCGTCCTTTTCCACGAGCAGCACGGTTTCCGCCTTGTTGTTCAATTCCGTACCGATATGCCCCCTTGCGTTTTCGTCCGCCTTGTTCTGGTGCAGGATGGTATGGATATGTATCTGCCTTTCGTCCGTCCACTGCATTAGCTTTGAAATGATGCAGGTCGCCTCGCTCGGGCTGTTGATGTCATACACCATGTCCCTAATGCCGTCAATGACCACCAGCCCGATGTTATCGGTACGGTAGATTGCCTGCTCCACAATGGCGATGCGTTCTTCGGGCGTGTGCTTGCGTAGCGCAAGGAATTCCAGATTCTCATTGTCCCTGTCGGTTGGAAGTCCTGCCATACGAAGGATGCGCCTTGCCACTTTCAGACAATGGTAGGGGCTTTGCTCGGTGTCCACATAAAGTATTTTACGTTTGTCTTCGGGTAGTGTTGCAGCATACTGCAACACAATCCCGTTTGTCAGTGCCGCCGCCACGATAGCGGAGACATTGAACGTCTTCTTGCTCTTGGCTTTCCCGATTGACGCGCTGAAGTTGCCCAGCGTGCCGATGACCGAATTATGCACTTTGAGTATTTCGGGGGCTTTCTCGTAGGTCTTCGAAAGGCTCAGCCGTGAGGCTTGCCAAAGTACCACCGCCTCTTCGGGCGTGATGGATTTTCTTTCTCTGTACTCCATAACGTCTCCTTTTATTTGCGTCCTCCGCTTTTGTGACCAGCCAGTTCAAGAGCCAGTTCAGCGTCAACAATGATTTTGCGCCCTATCTGCGTGATAGCCTTGCTTATCTTTCCGCTTTTCTTGATGCGGTTGGCAGTGGGCATGCTGCATCCGAACAAACGGGCTATGCCGCTTATTCCGTACACATATTTCTTGTCCGTATCGGTTACGGGCTGCGGTGTCCTTGCCTCGCTGTCCGTAGATGCGTGGCGGTTCAGGAAGATAAATTCCTCGCCTGTCATTTGCCATACAGGTTTCGATAAAAGTTCTTTTAGTTCCATAGGATGAAATTAACGTTTGTACTGCAAGCCCTGCGCACAGGCTTTTTTGTCTCGTTCGAACAGTGCAAAGTTAGCTTCGGGTATGGGTGGTAAGGATGTGGATAGCGTGAATTGAACATCACGCTATCTCACACTGTATCAGAAGATAAAGAAAAGTGGTAAATTAAATTTTGAGTGGTAAAAGTGGTTGTGTCGTGGAATATCGGAACGTATCATACGTTATCTGAACACGGTCTTCATTTTCTTGGCGAACTCTTGGTTCGTATCACTCGGAAAATCCGAAACGGGTTCTTTGTATTTGGATTTGTAGTAGCTTTCCTCTATTCCCAACAATTCCATGACAGTCTCTTTCCAGCTTTCCCTGTCCTGCTTGGGCAATGTTTCCCCCATAAGGAAGATGAGATAACAGACACGTGCCTTTTCCCTCGGTCTTATTTTCAGCTTGCTGCCGTTGGGCTGCAAATTCATGTTGGCGTAGAAGTCCGCTTCTGAAATATCCTCGAACTGCTTCCCGTTGCACATTTCATAAACGGCAGATATCAGCTTCATGGAAAAATATGCGGACAGGTTTTGGGGTGTGGTGTCGGGATTAGGGACTGTTGCAGAAACATCGGGAGCATCCGTTTCCTTTCTCTTTTGGTCGGTCATGTACTTTTCAAGTATAGCCAACAGGTTGCAGCCAAGTTCATACATATTCTTGAAACGGTTCTCTGAACATGACAGTGCTTCCTTTGTGGCTTGTTTCTTTTTGTCGTACAGTTCGTCCAGTTTCGCCTTTTCCTTTTCATATTCCCGTTTACACCGTTCGTATCTTCGGTTCAGCAGTTCTTCTTCCTGTCTGTCGTGCGCCCTGTACACCATTGCTTCCAGTGAGCCATTCGCTTCCATCAGTTCCTTGTTGTACTCCCTTGTCGTTTTCATCTGGTTATCAATGCTCCAGTCGAAGCGGTCTGCATGGTCACGGCTGATAAGCCAGGTGTCGATATTGTCAAGCCGGGGCTGGTTAGCGTTGTATATGGATATGTTGCTTTCTATTTCCCGTTTCAAGCTGTTCAGCAATAAGGAACGGTGTTCCGTACCCGTTTCAAGCACCATGCCGATAAGGGAAGTTTCAAACGCTTGTGTGTCCTCATGCTGCTTGTAGAAGTCGGAAATGAACTTCTGCTTTTCAAAAGAGAAACCTTTGCCGGACAGTATATCGGTGTACATTCTGTTAAGTTCTCCGTATTGGGGTATCATTGATGTTATTTCGTTCATGTTATAAGAGATTAAATTTGTTCATTGCATTAATTTTGATTTCATCCGCCACGTCAATATAGGGCTTCATGGCTTTATAGTCGCTGTGCCCCGTCCATTTCATTACTACCTGTACAGGAATACCAAGAGCCAAGGCATTACAAATAAATGTCCGTCTGCCTGTATGGGTACATAGCAGAGCATATTTGGGTGTTACTTCATCTATTCGCTCGTTTCCTTTGTAATAGGTTTCCCGTACTGGTTCATCTATTTCTGCCAATTCTCCTAATTCTTTCAAATACTCGTTCATCTTTTGATTGCTTACCACTGGCAGTGCCTTATCGTTTTTGAATGGAATATTTTTGTATTTTTCAAGTATAGCCTTACTGTGGTCGTTCAACTCAATAATAAGGCTGTCTGCCGTTTTGATGGTAGTAACTTCTATGTGTTCATCTTTAACGTCACTACGTTTCAAATTATATACATCTGAATGGCGTAATCCTGTGAAACAACAGAACAGTAGTACGTCTCTGACCCTTTCAAGATACTGTTTGGTGGCAGGGATTTGGCAAGCTCTGATTTTATCCATTTCGCTTCGGGTAAGGAATATTACTTTTTTCGGGGCACTTTTCATCTTGGGCATGAATTTGTCATAAGCCATATTTTGATGATACCCTTTTCGGTTAGCCCAACGCAAAAACCATTTCAGAAACTTGATTTGCTTGGCTATGGAAGTGTTGCGCATATCCTTGTCGCTTCGCAAGTAGTCAATATACTCATTGAAGTGCTTTTCCGTCCAGCTATCAAATGTCGTGCTTGGGTCAAAAGTGGCAATATGCTTTTTTACCGTGGCGAATTTTTTAAGAGTAGAGGACGACCAGTCGTTTTGCTTGCTACATTCTGCTACAAACTCATCGAAAATTTTCATGAAGTCCAATTCTGCTTTTGGCTTTTCTTCATGATTTTCTTTTTCCCCTTTCATTTTTAGGTTGAATACTTCCTTAATTTGTGCAGGGGTGGGCGTTACATCTTGTACCTCAAACTCTTTGAATACATTTTGTATTTCGGTGTATTGCCGCAATAATTCGGCATTGATTTCAGACGCACTTTGCTTTAGCTTATTAGTGCAACCGTTTCTAACTCGCTGCTTGTTCGCATCCCATTTTTCTATATCAATTCTATAGCCCGTTGTAAACTCTATGCGTTGGCTTGCAAAAATGACACGCATACGGATGGGGACATTTTGAGTAATGGGAACGCCATCTTTCTTACGGCTTTCCAATGCGAAAATGATGTTTCTCTTTATATTCATAAACTGGGTGTATTTGAAAAGTTGCACCCAAAAGTACACCCAAGAATTGATATATGCAATGATATTAAGAGATATTTAGATTAAAGGTGAAGAAATATAAGTATTTAATAATCTGATATTTGATAGGATTTGATATTTTATGAAAAGGTTCGAGAGACTCCCTCCAGGTCCACTAAAAAGTCTCTGAATTTCAGAGACTTTTTCTTTTTATAACTCCTCTCATTTATGGAAGTAGTCGAACATTCGGTCAATCCGAAACCCTGTGGGGCTGTTAAATTCAAGCAGATAGTTTACATCATCTAAGAATAAAGAATCATTTAGTTCTCCGAACAATTTCCGGAAGTGTTCTTAATGTATCAGTCTTTCCTATTAGAAAGTTAGAGGTGTTTATGCTCTCATGCTATGCATAACAGGTTAATTATAAACGACTTATGCCGTTAGAGTAAAAATACGTTCCATCACTTATACTCTCATGCTCTCACCACGTTTTGAAGCATATTTCTGCATAACACGCTTTCTGTCAGTTATATATCCTTTTTTATAGACTGTTCCAACTTGACATAAAACAAGGCGTTTTCAGACGTTTTCCTTGCAAAAAGTGCACGTAAAGGGTTTGTGCTTCCATGGAATATAACGACTGAGAAGTTTCGGCAGCGATAAAAAAGACCAAGACGTTTTTAAAAAAGCTCGTTGTCTTTTAAAAAAAGCTCCTATTCTTTTTTAAAAAGACCTTTATCTTTTTAAGAAAGCTCTTGCTTTTTCAGAAAAACACCCTTGTCTTTTGGGTGGACACTTCACACGTTAGTATGCATTGCGCTACACGTACGTTCGCATAGCCCTACACATACGTTCGCATAGCCCTACACGTACGTATGTGTGGCTCCATGCAGACGTACGTGTGATATCGCACAAATCAATCAATGCAAATCATAATACCCTTCACCGTTGTTTCAATAGCCAAAAGCAGAATCAATCATAATTATCATATCAATGCCATTTGCTTGATAATGTGCTGCATACACACTTTCTTTGTTATCGATAATTGGCCTATATACTAAGGCCACTGTATAAACCTATAAAAAAATCAAAACTATGACAACAAGAAAACACTTTAGCAAAGAACAATGAGAGGATTTGACGAGTACGGAAATATCCGAAAACCTGCAGTGATAATGAACGAATATAAACCAAATGGAAAGGAGGTAGTTATAATTGGTAAGATTAAAAAAAGAATAATTTAAAGGGTGTTGTAGAACCTCTGATTATATGAAACTATTCAAATATAGAAAATTTAAATTAATAAAATTATGAGACAGAAAGAATTCATAGAAAACATCTACGGACATTTGGAGAGAACCGAGCATAAAGTAAACGGTTTATTCATACCTCAATCGGCAAAAAACAATTCCGAAGTAAACAACAGTACTGACAAGGTTGTTTTTGCCATACAACAAGAAGCCCCCAAAACATCCAAACGACATTTTAATGGTGCTCGAATATTATTAAGCCGTAACACGGAAACTATAATTGAAAACAGGAAAAAGATAAAATCCTTGTTAAGAGCTATCCTCCATAAGAATATCAAAAGCGGAATCTATAACCAGACTGAAAAGAAACTGGATAACAAGGCAAAGGCTATCAAGAGAAAACCAACCCCAACAGATAAATATAAAAAGTAAGCGTATGGCAAGTTTGAAAATTAAATTCCGCCCTTCTACTGTAGAGGGCAGACAAGGAACAATATTCTATCAAGTGATTCATAATCGTGTAGTCCGTCAAATAAAGACGCACTACCAAATCTATGAGAGTGAATGGGACAGTAACTTGTCAGAGGTTGTAGTGTCTCGTTTTAATGAAACGAGAAAAGATTATTTATTTGAGATAAGAGAGAATATAGGAAATGACACACGAAAATTCCAACGAATCATAGCATCGCTGGAACAGCAGAGAAAGTCGTATACTTCGGATGATGTGGTATCGACATTCGTTTCCTTCAATCCCCAAAACTCTTTCTTCGGATTCATGGAGAAAGTCATTGCCAATTTAAAAAAGTTGGGTAAGATAAGAACTTCTGAAGCATATAACACCACACTCAACAGCTTTCGCCGTTTCCGCGAGGATAAGGACATCTTATTGGATAAAGTGGATTCCGATATGATGCTGGCATACGAAGCCTATCTGAAAACAAACGGAGTAAGTCCCAACAGTTCATCATTCTATATGCGCAATCTGAGAGCAGTCTACAATCGTGCGGTGGAAAAAGAGATAATATTGCAACGGTTTCCGTTCAAACATGTCTATACAGGCGTAGACAAGACTGTAAAGAGAGCCGTCTCATTAAGGGTTATCAAGCAGATTAAGGAAATGGATTTGTCACTCAATCCATCGGCAGACTTTGCAAGGGATATGTTTCTTTTTTCTTTCTACACTCGTGGAATGTCACTTGTAGATATGGCATACTTGCGAAAAAAAGACCTTGCCAACGGTATTCTTTCCTATCGTCGCCGAAAGACGGGACAGCAACTATTCATCAAGTGGGAGAAGCCGATGCAGAAGATTGTGGATAAATACGATACAGGAAACTCCATCTATCTACTTCCCATTATCAAACAAGGTTCAAAAATAGAGGAACGGGCACAGTATATTTATGCCGGACATAACATAAACCGAAACCTAAAAATTATCGGTCAGGAACTAGGACTTTCTATTCCCCTGACCCTATATTGCTCGCGCCACTCATGGGCGAGTATTGCCAAAAGCAAAAATATTCCTCTATCGGTTATCAGTGAAGGAATGGGACATGATTCAGAGGCTACTACCCGAATTTATCTCGACTCATTAGATAATATGGCGATAGATAAAGCTAACAGCCTGATATTGAAGTCTCTGTAAGAGAATAATTGTTGAGCAAATAAAATCTCTCTTTGTAAGAGATGTTTAATGATGCAAAAGTACGAAATATATTGCAAATAAGCCAATAAAATCAATAAAATAATTCTATGAACAAACAAATTTGTTATGCATGATGAAATAATTGTTGAGCAAACAAAATAAATACAGTAGAATAAAGTTCTTATTTCCAAGCAATTAATTCTGTATCGTTCACTCTTACAAAGAGAATATTTAATATTTTATATATCAAACGTTTGCAAAAATTGATTCAGGTAATATATTAAATAAAATGAAACGTATATTCTTATTGTTAACAATTCTTACAACAGGGTTCCTACAAGAGCTTGATGCGCAAAAAATTGTAGGGAAAACCAACCTGCTTTCAGATGCTTTCCTGAACATTAACTTAGGGATAGAAGTTGGGCTTGCACCGCAATGGACGCTGGATGTCAGCGGAGAATTCAATGGCTGGACACTGGCAAATGACAAACGTTGGAAGCACTGGGCAATACAACCAGAAGCCAGATATTGGTTTTGCGACCGTTTCGCCGGACATTTCGTAGGAGCACATGTGCACGGAGGACAATACAATATGGGAGGATTCAACGGAAAGATAAACCTGTTTGGGACAGACGCACGCAAATTGAAGGATACACGTTATCAGGGATGGTTCGTGGGTGCGGGAGTGGCATACGGCTATGCGTGGATTCTGAGCCGCCATTGGAATCTGGAGGCGGAAATCGGTTTCGGATATTCTTACACCCGCTACGACCGTTTCAACTGTGCCGGTTGTGGCAAAAAGATAGAGAGCAACAAGCCGCACCATTATGTGGGTCCCACGAAAGCGGCCATTAACCTGGTTTATCTATTCTAAAATAGCAACGAACATGAAAAGGATAATATTCATACTGGCAACCATACTGGGCATGGGAAATATGTCCGGAGCGGTAGCGCAAAATGATAACGACAAAATGATACCCGGCGTAACGGTGAACCATTTCGAAATGAGCCGTGAAGGAAAATATCTTACCGTTGAAATGGGAGTCGATTTGACTGCACTTGACGTGGACGTCAACCGTGCCGTAGTGCTTACCCCGCGATTAGTCAACGGAGCGGATTCTGTGGACTTGCCGTCGATAGGCATTTACGGACGAAGACGATATTATTACTATGTACGAAACGGCATAAGCACCATCTCAGGCGAATCGGAGAAGTCATTCCGGGCATCGAAAAAGCCGGAACAATTGGAGTACGACAACTTTGTTCTCTACAAAGATTGGATGGATGGAGCCACACTTAAGTTCCATCGTAGCGACTGGGGATGTTGTCAAACCATAGTGGCGCAATACGTAGGCGAGCTGGGAAGATATCACGAAGCGTTTTTTCCCGAACTGGTATTCGTGCAGCCAAAAGTAGAAATCATGAAAAGTCGCTCATTGTCGGGGACGGCTTTCATAGACTTCCCGGTAAATCAGACGGTAATCTATCCCGATTACCGCCGCAATACGGCTGAATTGGGTAAAATACAGGCGACCATTGACTCCGTGCGCAATGACAAGGATGTCACCATCACTTCCGTATGGTTGAAGGGATATGCCTCGCCAGAGAGCCCTTACAAACACAACACGCAACTTGCCATTGGACGTACAACCGCACTTAAAAAGCACATAGGGCTATTGTACAATTTTGCAGACAACATTATCCAAACTGATTACGAGCCCGAAGACTGGGCCGGATTGCGCCGTCACGTGGAACAGTCGAAGATTAACCACCGCACGGAGATTCTGGCACTGATTGACAGCGACATGGAACCGGATGCCAAAGAAGCAAAAATCAAGCGCACTTATCCGCAGGAGTACCGCTTCATGTTGCAGAACTTCTACCCCGCTTTACGTCATACGGACTACCGCATAGACTACAATATCCGCATGTTCAGCGAAGTGGAGGAAATAAGGCGCATCATGGCTGAACAGCCGCAGAAATTGAGCCTAAACGAATTTTACCTCGTTGCCGGGAAATATGAGCCTGGCACAGACGAGTTCACGGATGTCTTCCAAACAGCCGTGCGCATGTTCCCCAACGATGAGACCGCCAATTTGAACGCTGCTAATGCTGCCATTCGCCGGGATGATTTCGCGATGGCACGTAAGTATCTCGCCAAGGCGGGTGATTCACCCGAAGCGGTCTATGCGCGGGGTGCGTTGGCCGTGCGCGAGAAAGATTATGACACGGCGCGACGGTACCTCGGCAAGGCAAAAGAGATGGGGCTGGAAAAGGCGGCGCGCACGCTGGAAGAGCTGGACGAAAGACTGAAATAATCAATCATATAAACCAAGAGAGAAGAAATATATTTTTAGACATTATTAAATTTATCTACGATGAAAAGAAATTTATTATTCATGTCTGTACTGGCATCCCTGTTCTTGGTAGGATGCTCACAGAAAGAGATTGTTCCGGGGGGTGAGGACAACGGTAAAGGCAGCGGTAGCAGCTTCATTAACGTAAACTTGGTGTCCTACGGCAACGGCACACGAGCCATCTCTCCTTACGAAGACGGCACCGACGAGGAAAACAAGGTAACAAAGGTGCGCTTCTACTTCTTCACCGAAACCGGCGGTCCCGCCAACGTGAAGCTCAACGGTAGCTCCTATGTCAACTACTACGACTGGACTCCCGGCAAAGATGACGTTAATCCGGGTTCTAATCCCGACATCGAGAAGAAACTCTCGGCGACCATTGTGATCAGGACGCCTGCCGGTGACCAAGTGCCACAGAGGATTGCCGCCGTGCTCAATCCCACAGAGAATGCCAAATCCAGAAGTCTCTCCGAGCTGCAGTCTGTCGCTGCAGACTACGCAAATGGCAACTTCACCAGAGAAGGTCAATTTGTGATGTTCAACTCGGTATACGCCGAGGGCTCCGACGAGATTGTGACCCAGCCCATCCTTGCCAAAAATCTGTGCACCACGGAAGCGGATGCAAAAGATAACCCTGTAACCCTCTATGTAGAACGCAGCGTGGCTAAAGTAAGCCTTGGCTTTGGCGATCTCCTTGACTCCAACCATAGGATGCAGATAAAGGATAAAGACGGCAACGCTGTCAAAGTTCCCGGCGTTGATGGACAACAGATAAATGTTTATTTGGAAATTAAAGGCTGGGGGCTCACCGCCGAAACCGACAAAGGCAGACTTGTGAAGAAGATCGATGCCAGTTGGGACGGCAACTGGTGGAAAGGCTCCTACCGTAGCTTCTGGGCAATCAATGCAGAAAATGCAGCGAACCAATACCACAAGTACACCGACATCCCCGAGATGGATTGGACTACCCCTCCGCATTTGTACACCAATGAAAACGCAGGCCAACTTGCAGGGAAACAACTAAACAAGACCAAGTTCATCATCAATGGCAACATCTGTGACGAGAATGGCAATGCTCTCACCCTTGTTCGGCACCTGGGTGTGCATTTCGCTGATGTCACCAGCAGTTCCGATGAGAACGAAAACTTCAAGTCCCTCAAGAACAGCATCCTCAAACGACTCGAAGCAAGCGGCAAGAAATACTATGTGAAGGAGACCACCGGCGAAAGCGACAATGCACTAACCACCTTCCGCCAGATTGACGCCGGCGATATCAAAATTGTCAAGGCTGACCAAAAGACTCAGGAAGACAGCAACAACAACTGCTACGTTTACGCACAGCTCACCGATGCCGCAGCGAACCTGATTTGGTATACCAATAACGAACCCTCCGTGGAAAATCCCACAGCTTCAGCATCTGATATCAACAATGCCCTTAAAAACAAGGATGTTGTAGACTGGGGCCTCGTGTGGAACTCGGGCATGACCTACTATTACGATGAAATCAAGCACATCACCGACTCCAAGATGACGGGCGTTGTGCGAAACCACATCTACAAGGTCAACATCACAAAGATTGCAGGCCTCGGCACCCCCGTTTACGATCCAGAGGAGGTCATCTATCCCGAAAAGCCGGAGAAGAACGACCACTATATAGCCGCAGAGATCAAGATCCTCTCGTGGCGCGTCGTCACTGACAACTACGAACTGGAGTGGTAATCTGAACACCCCAAGATGTTCCTGATACTTAATCCCATGTGGGAGGCGGCTCCCGTCTCCTACACATATCGGTAAAACAAAATAACAAATACAGTACCCGCCCACTGGTACATAAGGGAGGTGTGGCATCGGAAACCTGAAGACAGGTATCCCCACTTAATGAGAAAATCCGGACGCAGAAGTTCCGCACACCATCTATAAAAAGTATAAACGATATAATCATAAAAGAGTAAACGATATGAATATACGGACATTGATAAGGAATGTGGCAGCCAAGGTTTGTGTGATGTCAGCCTGCCTGTTGGCTCTTTCGTCCTGCGATAGTTGGCTCTACGAGGAAGAAGGCGACTGTTCGGTGTACTACCGGCTCAAATTCCGCTACAACAGGAACCTAAAATGGGCGGATGCTTTTGCCAACGAGGTGTCATCGGTTCACCTGTATGCCTTCGACAAATCGGACGTACTGGTCTGGCAGCAAGAGGAACAGATAGATCCGGCTACGGCGGAGGACTACTCGATGCTGCTCGACCTGCCCGCCGGTGACTACAAACTGCTTGCCTGGTGCGGACTTCAAAACGACGGTGAGCATGAGGAATCATTCTCCGTTCCCGAAGCCCATGTAGGAGAAACCCATATGGAGCAGTTGCAGTGTGCGCTTAATCGTCAGCATGATGAATCGGGCGCATTCAGCAAGGAACACTTATATCGTCTCTTCCACGGAACGCTGGACGTGTCACTGCCTAGCAACGACGACGGAGGCAGTTACGAATACACCATGCTCCTGACCAAGAACACCAACCACATCCGTGTCATCCTACAGCACTTGTCGGGAGAGGATGTGAACGAGGCTGACTTTATCTTCCGTATTGATGATGAAAACGGTCTTATGGCACACGACAACGAGCTGATGGCCGACGAGAATATCAACTACCGTCCCTGGGATATACAGAGTGTCGAGGCAGGTATTGGCAAAGACGATACTGGTGTTATCAGCAATGTGAAAGGACTCGTTGCCGACTTCACCGTAGGTCGCCTGATTGAGACACATCACGAGAATATGATACTCACCATCACCACCAGGGAAGGCAAGACCGTGGCTCGCATTCCAGTGATAGACTACGCTTTGATGGGAAAAGAGTACTACGAAAAGGAATATAATTATCCGATGGATAAGCGGGAGTTCCTCGACCGTCTGGATGAGTGCGTGATGACTCTTTTCCTTGACGAGAATCACACATGGGTAAGCAGCGTCATTCAGATTCTGTCATGGCGTGTGGTGCTGAGTAATGTTGAAGTGGAATAATTAGAGAGAAGGATTGAACTGATGAAACCGAACATTATACATAGCATTGTAGTCTGCCTGGCGGCATTCGCACTGCCTTTCATAGTGGCGTGCAGCAGTCAGGAAGAATCCTTGCCGGACACTGTTACGGAAGCTGCCCTGTATCTGAACGTCTCCACGCTGGAGCAATCGAGGTCGGGCGAAACGGCTAACCTGCCCGACAACGAGCAGATGCACAGCGTACGTGTGGTTGTGCTACACGCGGATGGCTCGGTGGAACATAACCGCCACTATTCGCTGGAGGGCGCGCAAGCACAGAAATATATCATCCTCAAAGTAAGCCCCAACGAAAAGAAACAGATTTTCCTTTTTGCCAACGAAGAGAGCGTATCGGTCGTGGAAGGCGTAACGGGAGGAGAACAAACGCTAACCGGCTTCTTCAGCAGCTATACAGAGAAGTCGGAAGGCTTTGAAACTGCAGTAAACGGCCTCTACTTCACCCCGGACTATTCGGGCGGTAAACCCATCCCGATGTCGTCCATGTACGAGATAGACTTTACCGAAGGAAGGTTCGAGGGGACGTTCTACGTGGTGCGTGTCGCCACGAAGTTCACGGTAAACTTCAAGAACTGGCGCGATGAGGAAGTGACCGTGAAGAGATTTACCTTGGCAAAGCATGCCGACAAGAACTTCCTGATGGCGCATGTCCGGAACACTGACCAGAATACAGAACTTTTCGATGGAGAGACCTGGATAAAATGGCTGAAAAAGGTTTCCGATGCTTCGTCCGAAAATGACAGTTACGAAACCACTGAAGCCACCGGCTGGCTGAAGGACTACGAACTGCCGGCTACGGCGGATAAAGCAAAAACCTATACCAACGGGGAGGTTTCCGTTGGAAAGCCGACAGTTGACATGGGAAGCCCTGACCGCTCGAAACCGGGTGTCGCTAAGAATGTCCCCGTTTTCTACTTGCCTGAGAGCATGAACCTTAAAGCCGGTGCAACGGACGGTGAGCAGGAGTACAAGATGACAATCAATATTAAAGAAGGCGAAGAAGAGGCTAAAGTTAAATCTTTTTCATTCACGTTGCCCAACCTGAAGGCCCTGTTCCGCAACACTCATGTGATAGTGAACATCACATTACTTAACGACATGGAAATCGTAGTGGACGTGATTCCATACAGCGAGGTAAAGCTTGATCCTGTATTCGGATTGTAAAACCATAAACAGAAACATTATGAAGCATTTTGTACTACATACCATCCTCTTCCTGATGATTGTAACCGTTGCCGGTTGCCAGGATGATTTTTTGAAGCAGGAAATCATTGGCGAAGGCAAGGCAAGCGTATCCGCCACATTGGACTTCAAACCCATGTCGGCGGCACTGACCCAGACACGGGCTACGGGAGGCGCCTTAAAGGATATAAGAAGTTTACATGTTTTGTTGTATGACCAAAACCGGATTCTTAAAAAACAATGGCGGATTGAACAATATAAAGTGTCTGATGAAAACCGTACTGATACGGATGCGGAAAACGGGCACAAAGCGGAAACACAAACCAAACGTGCCACTTTCAAGTTGCCGGAAGAAATTAGTTTCGGCAAATATTATATGTATGCCGTGGCGAACATTCCCGACCTGTTGACAAATACGGCTTATTCTGAAGCCATAAAAACAGTGGACGGACTCAAAAATATTCCCCTCACATGGGATTTTAAAGACGTGGCTAACAACGGCCAGATGATAGGCTTTTTTACAAAAAAGACTGCCTCTGCCCTGTCGACAAACGACGAGTCGCTTGTAGTGAATGAAAAAAGCGTAAAACTCCATGCGTGGTTGCGCCGTGCGGCATCGAAAGTAACGATAGCCTACGATGGCAGTGATTTGGCAGAAGGAGTGTTTATCTATCTCGAATCGGTGCAGATTAAAGATATTCCATTACAATGTTATTTGGGAAAGGACAATAATGTAGGTGCGGAAGGATATAAGTTGGAAGTGGAAGCTCCTAAAGTGGAAGCTCCTAAAGAAGGAAAGGAAATAGACATGCCCGATGGGGAAATCATTTCCTATTCCAATCACAAACATGGAGAAGCAGGCTTTGAAATCGGTGACGATTGTGTGGGACATCGTATCACGGCAGGTAGCCCAAAATTCGGCTCTCACGAAGAAACGGATGAAGCACTGTATTTTTACGAGAATATGCAGGGCGCGGGAGATGATATGCCCGACAAGCAGCAGGATGCAACCGGTCCTGATGGAAAACCGGACGGGAAACTGGATTTTCCCGGATTGCCGGACGATGAGACATACAGACTCAAAGATGGCGTACCCTACGGCACCTACATTGAGGTGAAAGCTCACTATATATCCAACAACTCCAAGCGACTGGGCAACGGGCCTATCATCTACCGTTTCATGTTGGGACAGGACGAGAAAAATGACTATAACGCCAAGCGTAATTGCCATTACAAACTGACATTGAAATTCAGGAACTTCGCCAACGATGCAGATTGGCATATCGAGTACGAGGAACCGGAACCCGGAGTGATGACTCCCGAACCGTACTACATAACCTATCTGTACAATCATTCCATGATGTACCCTATCAAGGTGAATACGGGTGGGCATAAGATTGAATCTATAAAGGCAGAAATCAAAGAAAACAACTGGGCTCCCCATAATGCCAGTAGCGATATTTATTATACGGGTGCTCCGAATGGTGTTGCAGCACCGTGGAACGGTTTCCTGTCATTACATAAAACCACGGAGACAGTGCTTTATGCAGATAAAATCACTAATAATGAAACATATTACCAAAAAGATCCAAAACGCGGTGAACGTGTATATAAGAACTTTACTTTGCCTGACAACCAGACATTCGAAGAGTTTACGACTGACGGTTCTGTAGCAGACGATAAATACCGTATAGAAAAGCATCCCACGGAAGCAAATACATACAATGTATATATTCCTATGTACACACGTGCCAAACAGATGATATCAACGACCGGATACACGGGGAATAATCCATACGTGGCGTACCAACGGAAAGCGATAGTGAGGATTACAACCAAATTGACAGGTGTGGATAAGCCTTTTATAAACGAAGTTCCAATATACCAGGTACGCCGTGTGGTGAATCCTAAGGGAATTTATCGTTCTGCGAACAACAACAAATCTTTTCATGTAGTATTGAAACGATTGCCGGGAGAGGATGAACGAATGTTCAAAACATTCCAATCTGAAGGGCCTTGGAAAGCCTATGTCATCAAGAGATCTAACGGAGATGGAATTACGCTTTCGGCAACGTCGGGGTCAGAGTCAAAACCTGATTCGGAATATGGTTTTGCCATTCATGGCAAAACCGGTAGTGTGATTGATTTCAATGTTGATTTTTCCGGGAGCTCCACTGAGAACCGTTACGCCATTATCCGCGTGGAATATCACAATTATACCTGCCAGCACCTGATTTTCGTGCGACAAGGAGACAAACCTGACGATTTGGTTACAGGCGGCGTGAAGTGGTATGCCAAAAACATGAGGACTTCAACGGAACTGGCTTCTACTCCATTGGACGAAGGATCGCTGTTCAAATTCGGAAATTGGCTCCAGCCGATAGACGCATTGAGTAATAAAAATCCATTCGAGCCGTGGATAAATGTTACACCGGAAAATTTCAAAGTATATCCTGAAAATGGTTTTACCAATGCAGCGACTAAGAATGAAATGAAGTGGGATAGTATTACTTCTAATGGAAATGCCCAAACGTTTGGCAACCCCCAGATGCAAAAAGCCAGGGTAGCTACAGCCGACGACTTTTGGGAATTGAGGAAGGAAGGCAGCCATGTAGAACAGGGATACGGTGTATTGTATGGAGATGATGCCACAAAAACGGCTGATGATATCGTAGAAGTTTACGGCTATGATTATGAACATAATACAATGGGACGTGGAATGAGAGGTTGTTTTGCATACAACAGTGAAACGGGTAAAAGCCTCTTTTTCCCCATTGGTGCTTCCGGCTACGGACATAGAAAACAAAGCTTTAATACCGGTTGGGGAGATCATGAAAGCCTCAATGGAGTATTAAGATATGCTTCCGGTCGAACAAAATTATATGAGGCTCCTACTGAACGTCCGTTGTTTTACGATTTATACAAACGACCGGGAGCCATCTATTGGTTAAATAAGGAAATTCCTAGAAACCAACTTACACCAACGGATGGTTCCAGCTTGGGATGGGATATCAACTATTTCTCATTCGATTTCAATTTTATCTCTACGAGCAACTTGATTAGAGAGAATGGCTCGGATGCTTGCTTTGTGCGCTGTGTTGTCGATGAATAGACTATAACAGATATACAATCAGAAATGTCTTGAAAGAAATGGAATGTAACCGGATAAGAGGGTGCAGACCGGAGACGGAAGCGAAGTATCGTCGGCAGTGCGGGGTTTCCCTGCTCGAATTTTCCTGTCATGTCAATACATACCATCTCGTCATTTGATGCTGGAACGTAATGGTATCAAATGCAGTCCGGAAGAGGGAGTAACTTATATCAAGAACACTCTAAATAAACATAAAAAGCGGTTGCCTTTCAAACGACAACCGCTTTTCCGATATTCATAACCTGAATCACAAAAGTCCGTTAGAACCAAGGACTATCAACATCGCATATCCCAAAACCAGTCCGATAGCTCCCATTATCAATCCGACCTTCTCCATATCCTTTTGCTGAATCATGCCTGTTGCATGTGCCAAGGCATTCGGAGGAGTAGAAATGGGAAGAACCATAGCAAGGGAAGAACCGACAGCCACTCCTATCAGCAAAGTTTCCACACCGCCCAAAGCAGAAAGGTTCTCACGCATACTAATACCGGCTATGGCAAGAATAGGAACCAGCAAAGCAGCGGTAGCTGTATGCGAAATGAAATTGGCCATGGCATAGCAAATTAATCCCGAACCGACAATCATCAGTACAGGAGGCCAGGTATTGAATGGAATGGATTCAATCATGTGCTGCGCAAGCCCTGTCTCCTGCAGCGCAACGCCCAGCGCAAATCCTCCGGCTACCATCCAAAGCACACTCCAACTGATTTCTTCCAGGTCACGTTTGGTAATAATTCCCGTGACGCAAAAGACAGCGACAGGAATCATGGCCACCACATTGGAATTTACTCCGGTGAACTTGTCGGACATCCACAGCAACACTGTAACAGCAAAAGTTATATATACCAAAATAGAACGCCAGTCTTTTTTTGCCTCTCCGCTTATTTGCAATTCAATTGTCTTCTGTTTGAAAGGAAACAGACGTAACAGGATAAGCCAAGATATGAACAATACAACGACAGTATAAGGCATCATAAATCCCATCCATTCACCAAAACCGATGTTCAAGTTCAATCCTTCAGGGTCATTCAGGTATTTCAAGGCTATAGCGTTAGGAGGAGTTCCGATAGGAGTTCCCATACCACCGATATTGGCAGCTACGGGAATTGCCATGGCCAAACCGATTTTCCCTTTTCCGTCTGCCGGCAGAGACTTCAAAACCGGAGTCAGGAATGTAAGCATCATGGCAGCAGTGGCTGTATTACTGAGAAACATGGAAAAGACGGCCGTTACCATAATAAAGCCCAACAGGACATAACGGGACTGAGTACCGAAGGGCTTTAACATGACTCGTGCCAACAATACATCCAATCCGCTTTTAGTAGCAGCAATAGCCAGAATGAACCCACCGATAAACAGCATGATGATAGGATCGGCAAAACAGTGCATGATAGACTTATACTTCACCGTACGACCCAACTCTTCCATAGGGATACCCTGAATAAAAAAACACAGACTACTGTCGGATACTGTCAACAACAGCAAGACAACAATCAATACGGAAGTAGTCCACGCTGGAACAGCCTCGAACACCCACATCAAAGTGGCAAAAACAAAAATAGAGATTAACCTCTGTTCTATGACTGTCAGCCCTTCTATTCCAAATGTGCTAATGGGCAAACACCATAGTATAAGGGCAACAGTTATGGCAACAGCCAACTTTATGCCTCTGCTTACATTTCTTTTTTCAGCCAACCGTTTGGCTTTCTTCAAATCTTGATAGGCTTCGACCAATTGGAAGCCACGGAAAATTTTGTACATAGTATTAGAATTAACAAATTTAAGGACAAAGGTAATATATTATCCTGATATAACCTACGGCTACGCCAATGTTAAATACTGTCAACTGTATATGGAAGGCCCAATCAGACTAAACAGTATGGCATTTTAAAACAATCTCATAATTTACAAACCGAGAAATACCGGTAAACGAATAGAGAAATATCGATTTTTCTTCATATACCCAAAACACCTTTAATGAATATTCTTTAAAAGAGATGCAGCCTAGCATCAATCAAAATATCGTTTTTACTTTTTCAAGGCCGTCTGTCTGATTGCTCTCTTTTTACTTTGTATTCACTCGGACTAACTCCAAAATGTTTCCGGAACACTTCCCTGAAGTATTTAGCGTCACAAAATCCAGTCATTTCTGCTATTTCGGTAATAGAATATTCTCCTTCCCGCAATAATTGCTCCGCACGTTGCATACGTATCAAACGAATATAATCTGTGGGTGAACCATCTGTCAAACTTTTCAGTTTGTTATAGAAACTGCTACGGCTCATGTTATGTAGTGCACACAAAGTATCTACCGTAAAATTTGGATTGGTCATGTTTTTCTCTATGTTTTTCCTGACGGAAGAAATGAATTTCCAGTCCAGCGTATCCTTGCAGCCTTTGGGCCATTGTTCATTATCAAAATCAGCACTGCCGTATTTTTTACGAAGCAGGAGGCGGTTGGCAATCAAACGATTAATGCTTGCTTTAAGTATACCTACACTGAATGGTTTTGTTATATAGTCATCGGCACCGACCTTCAAGCCTTCCAGAATATTCTTTTCATCACCTAAAGCGGTCAGCAACAGTACTGGAATATGTGAAGTCTCGATATTCCCCTTGATAGCGGCACACAGTTCATCTCCCGCCAACTCTGGCATCATAATATCCGAAAGTACCAGATCAGGATTGAATTCAGATAAAATATCAAGCGCCTCGTTTCCGTTCCTACAAGACTGAACCTTATAATCTTGTCCCAAAGTATTAACCAGATAGATACGCAAGTCATCGTTGTCCTCTACTATAAGGATGCGCCTAGACAAATTACAGTCAGAAGTGTTGGCTGTGCTCAACGAGAATGCCGTATTAATTTCAGGCATACTTATGGTTTGTTCCTGAGGGTGGGCTGTAATACTGGCTTTCTTGAAATGAGCGTTCCCTTTACGGAAAAGGAGCTTTATACACGTGCCTTGTCCTACACCGCTTTCTATTGATATATTTCCGCCATGCAAACGTACAAGCCTATGCACCAACATCAACCCTATGCCACTGCCACTTACTTTTAGGTTGATGGCGTTACTGCCCCTGAAATAGGTACGGAAAAGGCTTTTTTGTTCATTATGGGGAATCCCGATTCCCGTATCCCTTACTTCGATACACCAGTTCTCTCCACATTCTGACGCTCTAACGTGTATGCTTCCATTTTCCGGAGTATACTTCAGAGCATTTGAAAGGATATTCTTCAGAATAGAGTCCATTTTGTCTCTGTCAAACCACACATTTAAGTAATTACAGCTACTTTCGCATACCAATTGGATGTGCTTGACTTTTGCGTATGAACGGAAAGTGTCACAAATACCGGATATATATGCCCCCAATTCATATTCGGCGATATACAGATGTGACGAATAAGTGTCAATCCGTTCAAAATTGATAAGATTGGTCACAAGACGCAAAAGCACGTCCACATTCCTCAGGGCCATCCCTACATGTTTCTTTCCTTCTTTATTGACCAAGTCCCTGTTATTCAATTCTTCCAACGGTGCCTTTATCAAAGTCAAGGGCGTACGTATATCATGGGCTGTATTGATAAAGAAACGTGTCTTTTCATCGGATATCTTTTTTTGTTTCCTCAAAGCCATTATACGAAACAGAATGGTGCATGCCAGAATGAACAGTACCACATAACCGACCATGGCCCAAGGACTGGCCCATACAGGAGGGGAGATGATAATCGAAAGGCTGCGTTGTCCATAACTTTTATATTTTTCCTCATTAGAAACCGAACGTATATGAAGTGTATATTTTCCTGCTGGAAGATTGGTAAAACGAATCAGCCCATTGGAAGACGGCGTACTCCATTCCTTATGAAACCCTTCCAGTTTCCATGAATAAAGTACATTGGAAGGATAGTCGTAATTAATGGAGAAGGCTTGCAGGGAAAATGTATTTTGTCCATACTTGAGTTTCAGCTCACGAGTATCATTTAAGCTTGCCTGCAACGGTGAGCCGTCCTCCCCCGGGTATACTGTCTGATAAGATATTATTAAGTCACTAAGCAGAATCGGCGAAAAAGAGGGACGAGGAATCTTTATATCGGCCGGGAAGCCGATAACACCATCATTGCTGCCCAGTATGAAACGTCCGTCACTGCGCAAGATGCCGGCACCGGGGTTGAAGCAGACGCTCATAAGCCCCTGTTCACGGGTCCAGTTACTAAAAGACATGTTCTGAGGAGAAAAATGGACAATCCCATTTTCTGTACAAAGCAGCATATCCCCATTGGGCTTAGGCAGGATGGTATGGATATTATTGGAAATAAGCGCGCAATTTTCTTTATGATATTGGGCGAATGCATTTGCACCGGGATCGTAGAGTAGCAGCCCGGCACCTTCGGTTCCTATATACAATACACCGTTTTCTGCCTGATATAATGCGCAAACATGTGCGGATTCTACAGGCAGGTCTATGTTACGGCTATTTCCCGACTCCTTATCCAACAGATATAAGCCTCTGGAAGTACCGACCCATATTGATGAGCGGTCCTTTTCTTGGATGCAGTTAATGGAACTTAGGCCCGGATACAAACGTGACCTCCCTCTTTTAATATCAAAACATTTCAGGTTATAGAAACCTCCGGACCAGATGTTCCCATCCGAGTCTTTCCGGATATCCCTGATATATTGGTCCGGACGTAAGTCCAGATGGAAAAAAGCCGAAGAGGAGATGTAGTCGACTTTAAGGGTACGCTTATTTATCTGATAAATTCCGGAGGTAAAACCGCCTGCCAGAATAATACCGGGAGAACCCTCGCATAAGGTAAGGAAAATATGATTTTTATCCCCGGATTCCTTGTCGAAGGTACTGAAAAAGGAATGCCATTCCCCAGTTTTTGTTTTATATAAGCTTATACCGTTGCTGGTACCAAACCAAAGGTCGCCCTCACTGTCCTCAATTACATCATGCACCTGATTGTTCACCAGTGACTGACGGTTGCCGATTGAATGTCGAGTCCAGAGGTATCCCCCGTAACGGTTGTCACAAACAGTTATCCCATTAAAATAATTTGCAATCCAGATACGTGCTTTCGCATCCACATATATATCGTTGATGTTATTGTCATTCATGCCGTAATGAGCGGTGTAATCGGCTACTATATAGGGAACTGCACGGCATGAGTCTACATCCATACGGTAAATACCCTTCCCATCAGTGGCTATCAGCACCTCGTTCTTGTTAAAAGGTACAATCCGCGTAATGTTTACATCACCGAAAGTTTCATCCGAATGTATGCCTGATGGACTGTCGGGGCTGAAAATCCAAACTCCCTGCTTGGAGGTTCCTATGAAAAGTTTGTTCAGGTCGGCAGAAAAGAACAGTTCGCTTATTGTTACCCGAAGATTATACGCGGGCATACACGAAAGTGATAAAGGATGTTTCTCCAATTTTGCCCGGTACAAGCCGGATTCAGTACCTATAAAAAAGTCATCAGGTCCCGTCTGTTCAACAGCGGTAATGTTACTGGCTATGTTGCAAGACGGCTGCAAAACATTTCCAGTGTGGGTGTCAAACAGGATTATTTGCTCTTTACCGCACAGCCACACATATCCGGTGCAATCCATATATCCATAAGTGATGTTAGGCAAGACATTTCCTTTTTTAGACAGCGGAGGTGTATAGACCAACTCAAAACGGTTATAATCCGGATCATAACGGAAAATACGCCCTTTCTGACTTATCCCCCACAATATCCCGCCCTCTGCCATATAAAGCCAATTCAAACAACTTTGTATGTTAAATTTCTTTCCTTGGTCTGTCAGTTCATAGTGTTTTATTTCCTTTCCGTCATACCGGTTAGGGCCTTCTTGGGTGAGAAACCACATGTATCCTAAAGAATCCTGCAAAATGCGATAAACTTTCTGGCTACCCAAACCATCTTCCATTCCTATGTACTTATACGTCTGTGCATCGCATACTTGGGTAAAAAACGCAAATATAAAAAATGTAAGCAATGCATTTCTTAAATAGTAACTTTTTCTACTTTTCATTGAAGTTCATGTGCTTTTCATTAAAAAAGGAACATCCTGATTCTTGGAGAATATCAGGAATTCCAATAATATACTACTTTATGTTACGTTAAATTAATACACAAAAATAAAAGAAATATATTAAAAATACAGGTAAGCGAAAACGATTTTAACAAAAAATACACTTTTAATAAGCATAGTAATTACAGTACACATTTTTTTATAATTCTCAGACTATGAGCATGACGACATTAAAATGGATTATATGGTTTCAATAGCACTTTGATAGGCCCCCTTGCATCATCGCTGTATAAATGCTGTTGGAATCTTGCATCGGTTTGTACCTGACATACTATCGCCTTCCGGCAATGCCGATTCTATGCCTGCACACATTGATTATTTACAAAGCTTTGGACACAAGGAATTGAACAAGTTTGTTTCAAGAAAGTGTTTTGACCGATTTGTTTTCGGCAGGTATACTTATCAATTCAAGGACAGCAACCGTCTATACAATGATTGAGCGCATTTCTTTCCATAAACTTTTAGATGCATTTGCAGCTTTTTATTTCTCATCGTTTTTATTTTGATTAATTAATAATTAAATTTGTCCCGCTAAAAAGACCTAAAACAAATCTAATATGAGAATAAATGTATTCTGTATCCTCATCTTCTGTTGTGCTTTCTTTTGCTATGGGAATCATATTCACTTTAAGCATATTAATGTAAAAGACGGTTTGTCGCAAATCACTGTGCTTTCCATCTATCAGGATGAGGTAGGAACATTGTGGTTTGGCTCCAGTGAAGGACTGAACAGATATAATGGTGACAAGATAGACATCTATCGCCCGTCGCAAAACAGCAATGGACTTACCCATAATGAAATCAGTGCCATTTGCGGAGACAAAAACGGAAGCATCTATATCCGTTCCATCTATGACCTGATAAAGTTCGATATAGAAAAAGAAAAGTTTACCTGCATCCTTCCCAATGCAGTCCATACCATGTATTGCCATAAGGATACGTTATGGATTGGACACCGGAATGAATTGCAATACTATCTGAAGAGTGACGGAAAGGTGCATCACGCAGCCACTCTGGAGTATAAATTCAATGTCGGAAATTCATTGATTATAGACCAGGATTACATCTGGATGGGGCACAGCCAAGGCGTCTCACTGATATCCCGCAAAGACTATAAGACAATTAAAACCATCACCGGCATTTCCCATATTTCTTCTATCTATAGAGACAGCCGGCGAAATATGTGGATCGGCACTGTGCAGGACGGCCTTTACCGCATCAATCCGCAGGAGGAGAGAACACATTACACAGACAGCAACCGATTGTCCAACAATCAGATAAGGACGGTTCAGGAAGACAACAATGGACATATTTGGGTAGGGACTTTCAATGGTCTGAACCATTATGACCCTGATTCCGACACATGGACCGCCCACCTTCATCAAGATAATATAGACTATGGACTCAGCCATAACTCTATCAACTGCCTATATAAAGACCGTCAAGGAACGATTTGGATAGGAACTTATTTCGGCGGAGTAAATTACTTTAACCCCGATACCAACACGTGCCGGTTTTATGGCTCGGGGACAACAGGAAACCATTTCTTAAGTTTTCCTTTTGTCGGTAAGATGGTAGAAGATGGGGAGGAAAACCTTTGGATATGTACAGAAGGAGGAGGACTGAATCTCTTCAACCGAACGACTCAAACCTTTGAGAAGTTCTCTTATCATGCCAACGGACTTCCCGGAACGGCGCATAACAATATGAAATGTATCTATTATGCCAAAGAGAAAAACAAACTATACATAGGTACGCATACCGGCGGTCTCGCTATTTTCGACATTGCTCGGAAACAGTTCCGCACGCTGACTCCCCTTCAAAACAACCCGACTTCACAAGCCGGAAATATCGTCAATGAAATACAGCCTTATAAAGACAAGCTTATTATGCTGACGCAGGCAGGTGTCTATCTTTTCAATCCCGAACAAGAGACGTTCTCTCCCCTCACCCGCAATGAAGATATCAATGAGCAACTCTCCCGCCCTTATCAGTTTGAGACCTTTCTTATCGACAGTAAAGAAAGACTATGGCTGGCCGATTCAAAAGGAGGACTTCTGCGCATCCACATGACGGACAACAGTCTTCACCGTTATTACACCAACGCGCAAGATTCTTCCTCCATCGGTAAATTCAGAATAGTGAATATCATGGAAAACAGCAAAGGCGAAATTTATTTCGGCACTATCGGCTCAGGATTATTCAAATATATCCCCGATAGTGACTCCTTCTGTCAATATGGACTAGGCAATAACGCATTGCCCAGCGATTATTGCTACTATATCTGTGAATCTCCCATTTACCACCATCTGTTGATTCTGCACAGCAAAGGCTTCTCTCTCTTTGATTCCGAAACCGGTAAAAGCAAGCATACATACAATTTATTTCAAATGGGATATTGCCAGGGCTCAAGCATTTATTTCGCACAAAATGGAGAAGTCTTTATCGGCGGAGTAAACGGCATGCTTTCTTTTTTTGAAGAACAGCTCTACCACACCAACCATGATTATCATATTTATTTTGATCAGTTGTGGGTGCATAACACACGTGTACTGCCCGATGACGAAACCGGAATCCTCCCGCAAACTCTCTCGCAGGTAAAAGAAATCAGGCTTTCGCACGACCAGAACAATCTAATCTTCGAGTTCTGCTCCTCCAATTATACGTTGAACGAAGACATAATTTATGAATACAAATTAGAAGGTTTCTCCGACCATTGGATTCCTACCCAGTCACAGTCTATTTCCTACACCAACCTCAGTCCGGGCATGTATCGGCTAATAGTTCGCGAACATCAGGGTTCACACAGCATCAGCCTCAACATCTACATTGCTCCTCCTTTCTATGCCACTTACTGGGCGTTTATGATATATGTGTTGTGTCTGATTGGTATCATGTACCTCATTATCCATATCAAGACTAAACAAACCCAGCTTCAGGCCTCACTGCAATTTGAGCGCAAAGAAAAAGAACGCACAGAAGAACTGAATCAGGTCAAACTGAGATTCTTTACCAACATCTCACATGAGTTCCGCACTCCTCTCACACTGATTATCGGACAGATTGAGGTGTTATTGCAGCAAAATAAACTTGCTCCGACCATCTATAACCGCATATTGCACATCTATAAAAACGCATGGCACATGAGAGATCTCATTTCAGAACTTCTGGACTTCCGCAAACAGGAGCAAGGATATCTGAAACTGAGGATTGAACACAAAGACATCATTCCTTTTGTAAAAGAAATATACATGTCCTTTTATGAATATGCGGCTACCCAGCAAATCAATTACCGGTTTGAATGCCCGGAACAAGAACTCAAACTATGGTTTGACCCGGTACAACTGCAGAAAGTCATATTCAATCTGATTTCAAACGCCTTTAAATATACCCCAAAAGGAGGTAAAATCAATGTGACCATCAGCAATACAAACACACAGGCTCATATCAGTGTAAAGGACAATGGCTCCGGCATTCCACAAGAAGCTGTCAGCAAAATATTCGAACGTTTCTACCAACTGGAGAATGGCGCCAACAAATTCACGCTCGGCACAGGCATCGGACTGGCACTCTCCAAAGGAATCATCGACCTTCATCATGGAAGTATTCATGTGAAAAGCGAACCGGGCCAAGGAAGTGAGTTCACAATCTGTCTGCTAAAAGGGAACTCTCATTTTTCACCTGAAGACATTGCACATACCCGCCTGACTACGGATGACAACAGAGACACCGGCAAGTTGCTCGACCTAGCAGAGATGCCCATCGAAGAAACTCCTCCCACCACACCGGATACAGACAGCGGAAAACCAGTGCTCCTCATTGTGGAAGATAATGAAGAAATGCTGGATTTACTGAAGAGCATATTCGAATCCATGTATGAAGTGCACATCGCCCTGAACGGCAAGGAAGGATTGCAAATGGCATATCAGGTACATCCCAGCCTCATTATCAGTGATGTGATGATGCCTGAAATGTCGGGCAAGGAATTATGTTATAAGATAAAAAACAGTATCGAACTATCTTATATTCCTGTCATACTGCTCACGGCACAAGCGTCCGAACAATATACAATAGAAGGATATATGTTTGGGGCAGACGATTATATCACCAAGCCCTTTAATGTGAAAATTCTCATAGCCCGTTGTAGCAACCTCATCAAGAACCGGCAACAAATGCTGGAACGTCTCAAACAGCCTATCGCCAACAAACAGGAGGCCCCGGACACCATTAATGTAAATGACCGCCAACTGTTGGAAAAGGCTATACAAGTAATCAAAGAGAACTTTGAGAATCCGGAGTTCGACATGAACCTTCTCGCCTCTGAGCTTGGAATGGGACGCAGCAAACTATATACGAAATTAAAAGAAATTACCGGACTGACTCCCAATGAGTTTACTCTCAAATTGAAATTGGAGGAAGCAATGCATTTACTGAACAATGCGCCTCATCTCAATGTAACGGAGATTTCCTACCAACTCGGGTTCTCTTCGGCCAGATACTTCAGCAAATGTTTCAAAACATTCTATGGTATTGCTCCTCTGAATGTACGCAAAAACAATGATTCTCCCGCCAAAGAAGATAAGTAAGGCTGTCTCATTTTCTATTTTGAGACAGCCTCACAACCTAACAAAACCTAACCTTTTACCTCAACAATTAAAATATATATTTAATCCCAACCCGGATTCTGTGTTATCTCTTTGTTCTTACCGATTACATTAATAGGTATAGGATGATAATAATGCTTATTTTCATCAAACGAACGGTTTTCCCAGTCAGTGCCGGCAAACACATCAATATAATGTTTTCCGTTCAATTCAAACAGCTTCACACGGCCAGGATCAGCCTTTCCTTCAGACGGATTGAAACGGGGATTGTCAAAATCCGATGGTTCAAAACGCATGCCCAGTACACGGTTTGCCAAACGCTTTCCCCATTTCCAACGCATCAAATCCTGATAGCGGGTATCTTCAAAACACAGTTCCACACGGCGTTCACGGCGAAGTTCAATAATTAGGGCAGACAAGCCTTCACCCGCATATTTCGGGTCCATTACAGGATTCAGTGTCAAGTGAGGCATTCCGGCACGGTCACGAATCACATTGACAGTCCGGTCTAAATCAGACTGAGTAACGGTTCCCAATTCAGCTTTTGCTTCTGCCAAGTTCAACAAGACTTCAGCATAGCGCAATAATGGAGCATCATGTGTCTCATTACCATAGCCTTTCATGTCTTGTTCAGCAATATAATGTTTGATAACATGATAACCTGTAGCCGATTCCCAACCTGTCATTCCTGCTACACGAGGGAAGATAAACTTGTCTTTATTGTACAGAATTTCCTTTGAATGACGTGGATCAAGCACAATCTGAGTCAAACGCGGATCACGGTTGTCCAAGACATTCTCATACTCATCATCATTAAAAGTCTCGCTCAAAGCAACAGGTTTGGCAGTTCCGTCCGGCTCTATACAAAGGAAATCGTCAACAAAATCTTTTGTAGCACCATTGCCCGAAGCAACCAAATAACCGCATAAGCGATGGCCCAACAAACCGGCTACATATTTTCTAAACAAAATCACTTCCTTATTATCAGTCAAATCATCACTGGTAAATAAAGTGGCATAGTCTTTATCAGGATTTCCGGTGTTATAAATTTCATATTTCTTCATTGCCATCAACGCTTCAGATGCTTTCACGGCTTCCTGCAAGAATTTTTCATAATCACCCAATCCATGATATTTTCTATAAGTACCTTCGTAAAGGCAAATACGTGATTTCAATGCCAATGCTGCACCTTTTGTCACACGCACCCCTTTATTACCCCAGTCTTCCGGCAAATAGTCGCAAGCCTTATTGATATCTTCCAGAACATGGTCCATCACTTCCTTGCGGGGAGTACGCGGCCCATACAGTTCTTCAGAATCCGTATTCAAAGGAGTAGTGATATAAGGGACATCGCCATACATCTGTACTTTATCCAAATAGAACCATGCACGGAAGAAATAAGCCTCACCCGCATACCTGTTTCTGATATTTTCTGCTATTCCCACTTTCTCATAATTAGCAAAGAAAGTGTTGATGCGGCGCAGCAAAGTCCAATACCACCCTCCGGCAGTCGGGTTATTGGGAACCGTCTCTTTCCCGGCAGCAATCTTTGTATACGAAGTATGGTTTGAGTTACTCTTCGAAACATAGTTATCAGTCTGTACATCCTTCCAGAAATAATCCGCATAACTACTATTCCATGCACCCAGGGTATGTCCTACCATAAAACGGTAATAACTGTCATTTCCGGCTTCATTGTAAATACCGTTATTATAGACTTCAAGGTCACTTTCGGTCTTCCAATAGCTATTGTCATTCAAGTCGTGTGTCGGATTTCTATCCAAAAAGGAATCATTACAAGAAACACACATCAATGATACAGCCGCTAAAGCTGCTATATTTAATATTATTTTTTTCATCTTGTCTACTAAATTTAGAATGTTACGTTTAATCCGAATGAATAAGTACGCTGGAACGGATATACCATAGTACCATTCTTACCCGCTGCTTCAGGGTCGTAAGCTCCCTTCACATTGGTGAATTCAAACAAGTTTTCAGCACTGAAATAAACACCTGCTTTTGCAACGTGCAAGAAGCTCAACCATGATTTCGGGAAGTCATATCCTACTGTCAGATTCTTCAGACGACAATAAGAAGCATCCTGCAAATATTTGGTTTGCTTTTGTTGGTTCTTTGTTTCACGTGCAATAGGACGCGCAAAGTATGCGTCGCGATTGTCTTCAGACCATGAGTCCGTAACAAACCATTTCTGAGTATTATAATACTGTGTTGCCACCGGCCAGAAAGGTTGTGAACTCGGCCAGAAATCACGTTTGCCGATACCCTGGAAGAAGACATTCAAATATACATTCTTATAAGACATATTAGCAGTGATACCATATTGGTAACGCGGAGTAGTGTTACCGATTACTTTCAAGTCACCATGGTCGTCTAATGTATTCGAACCGTTGTTTATCTTATTATTTCCATCCAAATCTTTGTACATGATATCACCGGGAGCCCAGTTAGCACCTAACTTAGACTGGTCTGCATGGTTTTGAACATCAGCATCCGACTGATAGAAACCTTCTGTCTCATATCCCCATATTTCGCCAATCTTCTGACCCACATAATAGTCACTCAATGTTTCAGTCGGATTTTCATATTTAGTAATTTCAGCCTGTGAATCCGAAAGGATAAAACCTAAATCATAAGAGAAATCATTACCAATACGGTCATTCCATTTCACAGAAACTTCCCAACCGCGGGTGCGCAACTCTGCTTTATTGGCAGGAGGAGCCGTTGTTCCCAGCACTTCAGGATATTCCACCTTAACAAGCATATCCGATGTCGTTCTCTGATACCAGTCGAAAGAGAAGTCCAAGCGTTGGTTCAACATGGTAAAATCAAGACCGACATTAAAGGTAGAAGCTTTCTCCCAAGTCAAATCGCTGGACACCAATCCTGCCGGATTGATATATAAAGATTTCTCACCGTCTACAAATAGCCAGTTTCCTGCTGTACCTGAAGCCATAAAGGGAATATACGGATAATATTTAGTATTGCCCGACCAACTGCTGGCTGTCAATAACTGATTACCCAAAATACCGTAAGAAGCACGTATCTTCAAGTTGTCCAACCAAGAACGAGTCGACTCCATGAAAGATTCTTCCGACACACGCCATGCTCCCGAGAATGAAGGCAGGAATACAAAACGATTATCAGAAGGGAAACGGGAAGTTCCATCGTAACGGCCGTTCACTTCAAATAAATAACGGTTATTATAGATATAATTCAAACGGAAGAAACCGCCACGCAAAGCCCATTCATAACCACTTTCGCTAACAGTCTGCATACCGGTTCCCAAACTCATTGAAGGTAAATCCTGAGAGATAAGGTTCTGGCGTGTAGCAGTAGTCGTATTATACTTGGTCAGTTCCTGATTGAAACCCAGCATGGCCTTCACATAATGTTTTTCTGCAAAAGTGTGTTCATAATCTGTGTAGGCATTGAAAGAATAATAGTCTTTATTACCGTTCACCCACGAATAGCTGTTGTTATTGGTATTACCTTCTGTCTCAACAAAAGCATTGGTAATCATATCCACTTTCTTACGATGCTCTGCACTGCGGCTGTAATTCAGATTGTAAGTAAAGTCCACACGCGCATGCCAGTCTTTGGTAAAGGTAAAGTCGGCACTACCGGTCAACCAGATATCATGTACTTTCTTCTTGTCACGACCGCCCTGTTCCAACAAAGATATAGGATTTTGGTCATCAAAGTATTTACCGGCATATTGGTCAAGTTCCGGATAACGTGCATCGCCTCCCCACGGACGAGACATACGTGTCGGAGTTGAAAATACCATCTGCTGCCAAACATCATCTTTATACTTATGAGGTTTATCGGTAGTAGTATAGTTATACAAAACTTTAGCACCCAGTTTCATCCATGGAGTAGTCTGATTGTCGACAGACAAACGGGTATTCAAACGTTGGAAACTATCTTCACCCACTTTGTACATACCCGATTGGTTTACATAACCTACAGAAGTATAGAATTTAGTCTTTTCATTACCACCCGAAATATTTATATTATGACGGTGAGAAGGAGTATACTTCTTCAGCATCAAATCAGTCCAGTCAGAATGACCATAATAATACATGGTACCGTTCAGCACTTCATATTCAGGATTGTTAGCAGGGTCATTTGCATAATTCTTCATTTTTTCCACCGTATCCGGATTATACATCACATCCAGATTGGCATTTGTCATTGCCCGATTTACAAATTCGGCATGCTCCCAACTTGTACCTACCATTTCCGGCAATACTGTCGGTTTGGAAAATGCCACATTACCGGAATAAGACACAGTAGTCTTCATATCCGAGCCTGCATTCTTCGTTGTTACCAGAATAACACCATAAGCAGCACGTACACCATAGATGGCAGATGCAGCCGCATCTTTCAATACCGTAACGTTGGCAATGTCATTCGGATTAATCATATCGAGATTCATCTCCACACCGTCAACCAACACCAGTGGGCTACCACCGTTAATAGAAGTAGTACCACGCACATTCAGTGTCGCTCCGGTACCCGGCTCACCACTACTCGGCGTAATCTGCAAGTTAGGTATAGTTCCCTGCAATGCGCTGGTAGACGAAGTGATAGGGCGTGATTGCAAGACTTTCGCATCGACAGTTCCAACAGAACCTGTCAGATTTACTTTCTTTTGCGAGCCATATCCCACCACCACTACTTCATCCAAAGCCTGGCTGTCTTCTTTCAACTTGATAGTAAAACTAGTTTGATTTCCGACTTTAATCTCCATACTCTGATAGCCGATATAAGAGATTTGCAGAATAGCTCCTTCGGGTACATTACTCAGGGTAAACTTCCCTTCAAAGTCGGTTATCGTACCGTTTGTTGTGCCTTTTACCATCACATTCGCACCGATAATAGACTCTTGTGAGTCCATCACCACACCGGTAATAGTCTTACCCTGTTGTGTAACAATGGCTACTGACGCCACATCCGGTTTAGCCGGCTCCAAAGATGCCTTCGCTGCATCCGGGCTTGCAAATACACTTACATTTGCCAACAGCATTGATGTAGTGCACATTAAGAATCCTTTCTTTCGTAAAAGCAAAGAAATCTGTTTTGATGTTTTTTTCATAATAATAGTTCAAAATTCGTTAGTAGTAAACTTTTTAACAGCACAAAAATAGGGTATGCCCCTTATTGGAACATACCCTTTTTTTGAGTTCTTTGTACATAAATTAACCGAACGGACAATTTTATACACAACTATGGACGCGAAGGATACATTGTCAACCGAATATTACCACTTTGCAATGGTTTCTTCAGACGGATACCAATACGCGTATAAGCAGGAGAGTTCACTTCAACAGTCTCCGAATTAAATTCTACCACACCCGGAGCTTCAATATCCACCGTCATTTTTTCTCCGTCCAACACCAATTCCAAGCGATTGCTTCCTATCACCTTCCATTCGGCACGAGTCGTAATAGCCGTTTCAAAAGAGATGCCGGATGCCGCATCAAAATAATCTTCAATAACGAAAGTTCCTTCTCCGGCACGATTATATGTAAAGGTACGTATCAGCTTTTCCAGTTCAGGCACCGAAGTAGCATACGCTGACGTATAATCAATCTGAAAAATATCCATACCGTCAGTCAATTCTTTCTTCAATACCACTCCCTGAGCCTTCTTGCCCGATACCTGACACTGTCCGTTAATAAAGGGAACAGGATGACCGAATGAATTTTTAATAGGATATTTATAAGCATTTCCACTAAAATAATCACCGGGATAAGAGAAAGGGCCACCCATATCGCCTGCCATCGTCTGGCCGCCCATCACTACTGCATAAGAGCCTACATCATTATGATTATGGTTTTCTGCGTTGTGTCCTCCCTTTACAGATACCCCCAAACGGCAAGCCGAGCCGGTAGCAGGGCGGCTAATGATAATGCCCGCTTCATCATAACAAGAATGGAGTTCGTCTGCTTCAGCTTTCAATACCTCTTGTATTTCCGGAGTCATTTCCACCTTCCAAGCCTGGCGTGGGAACATACCGATGGTGTGCAATGAAAGATTATCCATGTCGGGTATTTCATATTTTTCCTCATAAGGAGCAGTGCCCAACACATTATCACAATAGTTCGTAATAAACCAAGAAGGTGAAACACCGGCACGGCAGTCGGCATAAGCAGGGCAAACCTGATTCATTATCTGTATTTTCTTTCCATATTGCGCAATACGGGCAAACTTAGGAGTACGAAAAAAATCAATCTTCCCTTTCGTAGCACGGCAAATTTCTTCACGCAACAAGATAAACGAGCAGAAACCATAATTATAATATCCTACCCCCTCACTGCAATATCCGTCATCACTGTATCCTTTCATTCCATATACATAATATTTCTCGGCAGCAGCTACAAAAAAAGCACGTTCCTCTTTGTCCTGCAGCAAAGTGAGTGCTGCACCCGTCACACCGGCCAAACACACCGAGTTCCAGTTATTCGTGACAGTAAACCAATAAAAAGGTTTTGTTTCTTCCAAACAACGATAGATTGGACGGAACACCTTCTCACGGAAAGCGCACATCGCCAAAGCTTTCGTCTCAGCCGGCAAACGGTCATCCAATAAATAAATACATTGTGCCAATGTATTTCCGGCAGTAGCAACAACCAAGTCTACATAATAATCCGTTCCATGATAGTTATGCAAGTTACGGTCATGCGCTGGAATTGACCAAGGCTTCTGACGGCAGAGTTCTTCCACTCCTTCACAAATCGCCGGAATGAAACGCCGCTTATTCTCCAAACATTCCGCCAATACTAATCGCCACAAATATTGATAACGGGCATTCATCATATTCTCTCCCGGCAGACGAATCTCAGTCTTATTAAGATGCAAATAAAGCGAATCTACAAAAGGCGGCATTCCATCCTTCAGACTACGATGAGCCTCTTCAATTAATTTTCGGGCTTCAGGAGTATTCTTCATTTTATCCCAATAGGCACGGTCTTTATAGGTAACTCCGATACCTTCCGGTTTTTCTGGTAGCATGGCAGCTATCTCACGGATACGTTCTACCGGAATGTTATTACCATGCAGCTCATCTTTTGCCATCCGGTAAACCTCTGTACCTGCCAGCAAAAATGCACCCGGACCATACACCTCTGTCATTTCACGAGTTACTTTCTTGGGATCGGCACCTATAGGCTGCACATAGCCCAACTTACCATCTTCCTCTATTGCACCTACCAAGGCTTTCCAGCCTTTTTCCACCGCCGGAAGAAATTCTTCCTCCGCCAACAATCCTTCATTAATACCGTATGCCAAAGCATAAACAAAAAATCCGGAGCAGCTGGTTTCCGGAGAAGAATAAGAATGAGGATCCAGCATACTGGCTCTCCAAAATCCGTCAGACTGTTGCAAAGCTACTACACGGGTAGCCAGTTCCACAAACAAGTTCTCATAAAAAGTTCTGTATTTATTACCTACAGGAAGTTCACGAAGAATTTCGACCAGTCCTCCCAGCACCCATCCGTTTCCTCTGCCCCAAAACACCTTCTCGCCATTGGCTTCTTTTTGAGTAAAGTAGCGATGGTCTCTATAAAACAAATGGGCATCCTTATCATAAAGGAACTCATAAGTCTCTTTATACTCCTTATCCATAAAACGGAGAAATTTCTTATCACCGGTAATGTTATACAAACGAGCATAAACCGGCGGAGCCATAAATAAAGCATCACACCACGTCCATTTTTCCAAAGTGGAAGCATCACCATAATCCAACAAGAAAGACCCTTTAGAAGGATGCGCCATCACCCATTCGGCACGAGCCTTTGTAGGAATCAGCATCTCTTCCTTTCCATATTTACGATAAAGATCCAAATAAGTTTGTGCCACACAGATATCATCTGCATGATACATTCGTTTATCCACTTGCCAATAATTACGTGCTCCCAAACGTCGCAACCATTTAAAATAAAAATCATCCTGATTTTCCTGCTCCGCCACGGATGCCCATTTAGACAAGCCCAGATAGAACGTAGCGTTTACCCAATTCAACGGATCATAGGTAACTTCTTTCATGTGGGCTATTTGCCAATCGGCAACACGCCTCATTGATTGTCTTACTTCTTGTTTTGAAAAAAAATTTTGTGCATAAGAGCAACATACTATCCAGCACAAAGACAACAAAAATGCTATTCGTTTATTCATAATAATATTTATAGGTTTTTATTTCTACAAAATTAAAGCTTCAGGTATTCTTTATGTAGCGATATTGTCCTGAGTATATACATTTATAGTACTTAAACGATATTTCTCCCCCATTCCAAGCTGTATGAGCAGTATAAATACAAAAAGAAGCCTCCGAATCATTTGACTGACTCGGAGGCTTTCATTAAAACGGCAGC
>NZ_CAOOSE010000013.1:0-116715 GCF_948499155.1 uncultured Phocaeicola sp.
GCAAGACCACCATATATTTTGGGAGGAAATTCCCATCCAAACATTAATACTTTCATACAGGCTCCTCCTTTTAATAATTGTATTTACTTAATAAATATAACACTCGTAAGATTTCTGCCACATTCATAGCGAACGACACGGCACCACGTCCCTTGAAGGGTGGGTTACCGTCAAACAATTCGGGAATGGAACCAATGCAATGAGAAACCATTTCATCTTCATAACCTATCAATTGACGTTCTATGAATCCCAAAGCACTCATCTTATAAATACGGAGATAAGCCTCAAAATAGAAACCTGCCAACCACGGCCATGCAGTTCCCTGATGATAAGCATAATCACGCTGCATCTGCGGACCTACATAGTTGGGATTATAACCGCCACTCTTCGGGCTGAGTGAACGGAGACCTTTCGGTGTCAATAGCTCTTTGGTCACCACATCCAGCACTCCCTTCTTTTGACGGGCGTCCAATGGAGAGTAATCGAAGGCTACGGTAAATATCATATTAGGACGTACACTCCAATCCATCATATTACCATCCACATAGTCAAGCAGATAGCCATATTCATTCAAGAAAGTATCTATAAATGACTTACCGGTCTGCCCTGCCAAAGTCTGTAACGCTTCAGCCAAATTATTGTTTCCCGCTTCACCCACTAATTCACCTACAAAACAAAGGGCATTATACCACAATGCATTTATCTCCACGATATATCCTGTACGTGGAATTACCGGATGTCCGTTGGCTGTGGAATTCATCCAAGTAATAGCTTTTTCTGTTCCATTGGCATAAAGCAAGCCGTTGGAATGGAGGAAAAGATTGGGATGATTTTCCCGACGCAGGTATTCCATTATTTCTTCCAACAGTTTGCCATACTTTTCACGACATTTGTCGCGTGAAACCATTTTAGCATATTGCTGGATACACCACACTGCCCAAAGCAATACGTCAGGGTGTTCCATCTCATATATCTTCAGGTCGCTCGGCTCATCATTTATAAAATCGTGGATAGCTTTACGAGCAGTTTCCATCACGTTCTCAAATTTAGCCACTTCATCAATAGCCAATGTCAGCCCCGGAAGAGCAATAAACATATCGCGGGCACGACATTTAAACCATGGATAACCGGCAAGAATATAGGATTCACCGTTTTGCTTATTGAGGAATTGATGAGCTGCATTTATCAAGCAGTGCTGGAAATTATCACGTGGAGTACGTTCTTCCATTTCTTCTTCAAAAGTCTTCTTCAGAGTTCGTGTGCTCGCCTCCGAAATTCCTCCCGAAAATACCACACTTTCGCCTTTCTTGATATCGACTTCAAAATAGCCCGGAACGTAAAGGTCTTCGTTAAAGTCATATCCTCTTTCCTGTTCTTTCGGATACTCTATGCCGCGATACCAATCGGGTTGGAAATGAAACTCATTCTTTTTATTAAGTTGCATGAAGAGTTCGGGATATCCCGGATACATACACGTCTTTATGCCATTATCCACTTCCTGATAATCACGGCTCGCCTGTGCATTTTCATGCGTATACTGGCGAACACTGCGGAAAGCCAGGAAAGGACGAAGACGAAGAGTTGTGGCAGAATGAGCTTCGACTAATGTATAGCGAATCAGAATTCTATTTTCGTGATGTACAAACAGTTTTTCTTTCTTCAGTACCACACCACCCACACGATACCAGGTCGTAGGTACTTTCTCACACTCAAATTCGCGAATATACTTGTGTCCGCGAGGGCTGTAATTATTGCCCTGATACTTATGAAGCCCCAAATTAAATTCAGCGCCGTGCTGTACTACCGTTTCATCCAAAGACGATAACAATACATGGTTCTCATCATCAATTTCCGGTACCGGAATGACAAGCAGTCCATGATATTTTCTCGTATTGCAATCAACAATGGTTGTACAATGGTAGGCTCCCGAACGGTTTGTGCGAAGAATTTCTTTCGGAAGTGCTTCCTCCAGGTTCGTCATAAGAGTCTTGTCAAATCGTAAGTAACTCATAGTTGTTATATTAAGGTTATAAATTATTCTGTTTTTTGTCTGCAATATATATTTCTATTTCTATGCAATGCTCAAAATTAGTGATTTTATGGATAAAGCAAAATTAAATAGCAAAATATTTTTCTTTTTTTCCCCATTTATCATTAGTATTACAAAGAAACACCTATATATGTGACAAAATGAAACCTTTAATCTTTTCTAGAAAAGACAAAACACTGAGAATTTTACTGTACTGAAATAACCTTAATGAAGATATACTATATAGTAGGAAGTGCTTTCTTCATATTATAACGATAAGCCAGACATGCCAAAATGAAATACACCCCACATTGTATCCACAGAATAATGTATTGCTGACTAATTTCTGCCATACTTGCTCCCATCGAGTTTATTTTCACGAAAGCCAAAGTGCCCGGAGCAGCAGGTATTAAACAGTGTGTCCATTGCCAATACCACGGCATCAATTCCAACGGATAAGAAACTCCCGACAAAAATATCAGCCCGACAGAAAAAAAAGCTATCATCAGCAAAGGTGCATCACTATCGCTAAAGAACACCGAACAGGCTAATGCAAAGAAACTGGTTGCTATAATATAAGGTATCATCAACTGTATGATAAGTGTGGGATGCGCCAAATGAGGCAGTTGAAACACCAACGGCAACAAGCCCAATAGAAATACTGAGAAAAAGGAATAAAACAATACATATACCGAAGTCTTTCCCAAAACAATGGAAGCCATCCGGGAGAATGACAACTCTGCTTTTGGCCTCTCGCTATTGTCTTTCGTACCCAGCGAAGTAAAGAAATGGAAAGCAGTTACGCGGTTATCCCCTTGAAGGGACATGCGGTGCGCAGCTTCTTCCCGTTCTTTGCCACTCAACATGCTGATAACCATCACCAAAGTCTGAAATATCACAACCATCAACACAGCCGGAATCAGGTAAGTGCCATATCCGTCAGTGTAATTATACAACGCTGTACCCACTACATCTATCGAACTCGTTTGGACAATAGGCTGTATATCTTCCTGAGGAAGAAAAACAACCTGATTGGGACGCACCTCATCATTTACCGCCAGCATAGCCCCAGCCGATGCTTCCTGCATAGATGCATAATAAAGAAAAGCCGTAGTGGTGCTATACATCACATAAACAGACTCTTCACCACGCCCCACCCGAGCATCAAAATCTTCGGGTATATAAACAATTCCCACTACCTCTCCCTGCTTCATCATTTCCTTAGCCGCTTGTAAATCTGCATTGTTTGTCATAACTTGGGCTTGCGGAGTGGCATCTAGCAAACGAGAATAATGACGGCTCAAAGGTGTCCGACTCATATCGACCACAGCCACCGGTGCATTGCGTACCACATTGGGGGCATACATATAATTATATAGTAAGCCGTATAGAAAAATGCCACCACTTAATACCATTAAGATAGAATAACGAGTACACATCACACGAAATTCCCGCACGGCAACAGCAAGTATATTATTCAATATCGTCATATTTTCTACTAATTAAAGAACGTTTTAAATGGGGTAACAACAGGAGCGGCAGCAACAAGAAGAGTAACAATGACGCTACATTAGTCCACATATAAGCATATCCGTAATCACCATAGAGCAAAGTCTGTCCTATTTCAACAAAATGGCGGACAGGAAACAGATAGGAAGCATAATAGACCGGTGCAAACATGTGTGGCACCGGAAATGTGACTCCTGAAAGAGTGGCTCCCAACGAACCTACCATCGATACGACGCTGATAATGATACTTAATGCCGGAAATACGGAAAAAAGGAACACAGCCAATGCCTGTGTAGAAAGCACGAACAATGCCGAAGTCAGGTTCAGCGGCCAAAACCCACAATCCATCGGTATATCAAATATACCAAAATAGACATAATTAGCAAAGATGCTCATTGCTATAAAGATTACCGTATAAGGCAAAAGCTTCCCTATAACGGCTACCAATATGCTTCTATCAGCGGTCTGTAACCACTCAGAGGAAGTACCGAATTTCCCTTCACTGCCAATGGCATAAGTGGTGACTAGTAACAATAATACCTGCAGAAATACAAAGAAAAAAGGATGAGTCAGATAAACAGAATAGTCCATATCAGGGTTGAATAACGGATGATTCTGGGTAGTGACTGGCAATAAGAAAGACTTGATTTCTTCCTCGCCCACCCCTAACGCCACTGCATGGGTGACAATAGGAGTAACCGATATATTCTTTAACAAGCTTTGGAAAGCACCGTGTATTTCGCTACCCACACTCAACAACGCATAATGATAATAATAGGTAAGAGCCACTTCTTTACCATCCATGACCTTGGCTTCAAAGCCAACAGGAATACTCAGATACCCATAAATATTTTTCTTTTGCACATCAGCACGCGCCTCTGTCTCATTGGCATAATGTTGGGTGACACGAAAAGTCGGGTCTACTTCAACCATACGAATGATTTGCCGAGAAGTAGCCGTATTATCACCATCCACGACACCAATGGGAAGATTCTCCATTTGTCCGTTACCAAAAATTGTTCCCATAAAGAAGATTGAAAACAACGGAAGTACAATACACGCCACAAAATAAATGCGGCGTGACAACATACGGTCTATTTCTCTCTTTATAACTGCTATTAAATTTCCCATCGAAATAGTCCTCATTTCAATTCATTCAGATTCACAAGTACGGACATCCCCGGCCTTAAGCCGTCCACCGGTTTCAGAGGCAGAGCATGAATCTCAAACGTTTTCATATCATAAGTTCCCGTCTGCTTGGTAGAACGCCAAGTGGCAAAACTACCCAATGGACTGATGTAATATATCTTAAACTCTATATTCTCGGCTTTCAGTGCCGGCACATCTCCCATAAAACTTTCATTCATACGAAAATAATGCATATAATCTTCACGTACATTGAGCACCACATGGCAATCATCCAGCATCACCAGACTCATGATAGGAGTACCTGCCCCCACCAACTCACCACGTTTAGGATAGATAGTAGAAATTTGTCCATTCTCAGGAGCTGTGAGGCGGGCATCCATCAACAAGGCCTGTACCTCATTAACGGTGCCCCGAGCGGCATCCACCAATGAACGCGCACTCTCTTTATCCTCTTTCTGAGCTCCATCCTTCACTAACAAATATTGTTGATGTGCAGCACGTTCGGCTGCCACAGCTGCTTTATACATAGCTTCCACTTCATCTTTACGCTGACTGGTCACCACACTGTCGCGATACAAATTCTGTACACGATTATAAGTCACTTTTGCCAATTGAAGGTCACTTTTCGATTTATTCCAAAGTTCTTCTACCGAACGCACTATTTGCTCACGCGTACCATCATCTATCTTTTTGTTTTGATACTTGGCAATATCTTCCAGTGCATTTACCTGCTGGAATTTTGCCCAAGCCTCGGGACTGTTAATGACCACAAGCGTATCACCCATTTTGACATTCTGCCCTTCCTTCACCAAGAAGGTATCTATACGCCCCGGCAATTTACCGGAAATGCGAATCTCGGTGGCTTCTATCTGTCCTTGCAATATCACAGGTTTATTGCTCATGGCAATAATACCGACAACAGACACGATAACGACCGCTACTAGTACCACCACGAAAGCAACGGCTAATTGTTTCTTTTGCTTTTCCATATTCTAAATTATTCTTTTATTACTGTTGGAGAATCCCCCGGTTCATAAGTAGGAAATATAAAATCCTCTGTCTTTCCTGTACGGCTGTATTGCCAAAAGGCCTCGGGCACCCCGCAGGTAGAAAGCAAGGAAGCCAATGATACATCATATTGATAATATGCCATCAGAAAGGCTATCTGAATTTTAGACAACATTGTTTCGGCGTCTATCACTTCGGTGGAAGTTGCCATACCTTCCTGAAACGATTTTTTACGAATTCTCACCAATTCACGGCTCATTTCAATCGTTGTATTCAAGGCAGCTACATTATCCCGGGCATTCTGAATCTCACTGTATAGTCTATCAATCAGCACCCCCAATTCATCCTGCGCTTTTTCTCTTCCCAAAGCAAGTGTCTGTTTAGTCAACCGAGCCTGACGCACAGTAGCTTCACGATTCAGACCGTCAAATATATTCCATGTAAAGCCCACTCCTATCATTGTGCGAGGCATCAGATTGCGAGGAAGATTATCAGCATACAGAGTTTGCTTACCGAAAAGTGCAATATCAGGGACATAAGCACTCTTACTTATTTTCAGTTGGTTATCTGCCATCGACTCTTGCAATCGGAGCTTATTGACCATGTAGTTGCTGCTACCTATCAAATTCTTGAAGTACAATTCATCCGGCAAGTCATCGTTCATAAAGAGTGGAGAGACAGGGTTAATGGCAGTAATATCTTCCACATTCAAAAGAACTTTCAGAGCATTCTGAGCAACTGTCAAATCTTTGCGGGCAGACTCCAGTTCACGTTTAGCCTCATCCATAGTGACCTGAGAGAAAAGGCGTTCCGCTTTGTTTATCATACCGTTAGCCTCCAACTTCAGAGCATTTTGATAATGCTTTTGAAGGCCGTTATAGGTTTCCTCACGCACTTTCACTACACGTTGTGCCAAGCGAAGAGCGTAATAAGTCTTCACCAACTCTGTCTGAAGAACGGCGCCCGTTTCTTCACGACCAACTTGTGCAAAATCCACCATACGGTTTCCTATTTTAGTGGCAAAGATTCGCTTTCCACCGGTAAAAACAGGCCAGGTGATATTGGCATCAATAGTGGTCAGGTTACGCTGAAGCAATGGAAAGGTAAGTGTATGTGCTCCGATATTGTCTAGAATAGAAGAAATAAACTGATCATCAGGCAGAATGGAGTGAACAAAATCTTTCGCCGGATCTGTAAACTGTTTTAATGGTTCTTTCACTTCTATATTGTTAGACAAATGCACATAAGCCCCAGCTGCATTGAGTGACGGGTACCAAAAAGAGTTTATCTTTTGACGCTCGCTACGAGCTATCCCTACAGCCTTATCAGCCATTTGCAACGTCCGGTTTCCTTTATTCATTAAGGAAACGGATTGTTCCAAAGTTAAAGATACCTCCCCGCTTTGTGCCCACAATCCGGCAGGAAGGAATAAAAGGCATAAAAATATTTTGTAATGATACATATAGGATTTTGTTTCTGTTATGATGTAGTAAACAGAAAACACAAGAGAATGTTTAGAATAGGAAGGAAAGTAAAATTCCCATTACCTATTAAACAATTCGAAGGTAAACTTAAAACCGAAGGTATCGAAACTTCCATTGATGGTACTCACAAATGCACCTACATCAAATATGTGCGTACCTATTCCATAACCCAATTCTATATATGGATTCAAATGGGGCATAAACAATACACCTGCATACAACCGTTCCTGCTGAATCATCCCCAGCCAACGGTTTAACGGCTTTAACAAAATAAACGGTGATTCATAAGTAAGATTACCACGCCAATACTGACGGGATGCATTATACCAACGCCCGTCCAGCAATTGAAAAGTACCTCCGATTTCATCATTCCAACCTTCCGGCAAATTATGACGGGAGAAGTTGGCAAAATCAACAAAGTACACATCTTTCTGCTCCGTAAACATACCGCCGCCTATACGATAACCCAAACTACGGATACCTCCTAATTTCAAGTTTTGCTGAACATCAAATTCCCAACGTTCATGTGAACCGGTGCTGCCGAATACTCCTTTGATGCCACGTTCATAATCTAATGTAAAGGTAGGCATTTTCGAACCTACATTCATCTTACGATGTCCATTCATATAATAATACATTCCGGGCGTCCACTCGATACGCACACGAGGGGCAAAAGTATTATATTCCGAGCGAATACCCCTCAGTGCCAGCCAATCCTCTTCGGGCAACGGCTTCTCTATCTCCAACCTCTTCTTACTTGCCAAATAACGCCAATGGACAGAGACACCTGCCTTGATATACAGACCATTCACCACTTCGATATTATGGAACAAATTCAGATAGACATCTTTAAAATAATCCAGTTCCACTTTATCAAAATTAAACGTACTATCAGGCAGTTGTTTTAATTGATCCAACACCACACTACTATAAATACGGTTACCATTACCCACATTGATTTCAAATCCCGCCTGCTTTTCGGGCCAATACTGAAACTCTGCGTCCGTCTTTACATAGAGTTCCTTACGCGTAAAGTTATAACCAATCTGCGGTACAATCCTTAACAAACGCCCGGTATGCTGGAAGTAACGGTTGTATTTGAACTTCTGTTTATAAGAAAAGCCCCGGCTATGACTGTAACTGAACAACACCGGGTTGATAAGCGGAGAGCAACGAACACTACCAATACCCGCCAGATTAACATTATAGCTACTGATAAGAGCATCACCCAACTGTCCCCAAAACTCTATACTTTTACTCTTTTCCTGCTTGGGGTTATGCAACACCGTATCACGGCGCATAGCAAATTTCTTATATAAGCTGTCCTCATCCACCGACAAAGGCAAGGGACGGAGTTCCTTAAACTTATCTTTGTCTGTTATCAACCGGGCAGAGTCACATGTCAGCCGATAAGACTCCGTTAAATCATGATGATGCTTTTTAGTCGACTTACGTCTGGCTTCACCCTGATTATAATAATGTATCTCATGGTATTTCATCCAGGCATTGCAATTCATCTCCAAATGATTCCCCAAAAACTTGAATATCAGATTCAGGTCAAAACGCACAGGCAGAAACTCTTCATCGCCTTCCTCTCCCATCATGACATTTACCTTAAAATGTATCACATCATATATCCCTTCAATATAAAGTTGTCGGATAGTCCACACCTGATCGCTCACCCACATATATCCACTCACCAACTGAGTCCCTTTAAATTTAGGAATAATAAGAATCTTATATTTCTGGCAATCACTGGGACCGGCTACCGAATCAAGTAAATAAGTATAGTACCGACTAGCCTTCTTATCAAGCGGTGAAAGGAGCTTATCCGACATCAGAGACGAAGAATAAATATTCATATTCAGATACTCCGCTATATCGGCAATCTGTCCCCGGTCACGGGGGAAAGTGGAAGATACGGCTTTAATCTTACGATCATAGATATCGGGAGCCGTATAGTGCATCTCACTTACAGACTCTATCAAGTAATCGTTCACTTTCTTCTCAAACCGGAACATAGAAGGCACATAGCGGATAAGATGATTCCTCTTATGCACCTTCAGTTTTCCTTTTAAATACAAATCGGCTTTATATTCATCAATGATGCGTGAATAGAAAGGAGAAAACTGAAATATATTCTGAAGAATAGAATCGGCTACCACAGGTTTATCGGGCATACGGTTCTTTGACCTTTTGGCAGATACACCCAAAGGAAGAAGCAAGCATAGTATCAGTATCCCAATAATCCGTATATATTTCATTAAGTCTTGTTTTCTTTATCTGAACAGCAAATATACAATAAAAATATTACGACCTTAAGAAAAACAAAAAACTTTAGCTACTTTTGCATCTGAACTATTAACCCTTAAAAAACCATGAAACATTATTCTATTTTAACCCTCTTATTGTTGTGGGTTATTTCTCCCTCATTATCAGCACAAACCCTCTTTCCCACTCCGGCAAACTACCAAAGGAATAAGGGTGAATTTATTATTACGAAGGCCACTAAAACTTACGGAAATCAAATGTATGCCGACAAAATGGCCTCACAAGTCTCTACTAATTTAACACAGTCTAATGAGAATGCCCCAGCGAACGTTATCGCTTTCTTCATAGATCCGCAACTGAAACTGGCAGACGAAGGGTATATCCTGCAAGTGAAAACAGACAGTATCATACTGAAGGCCGCTACTGAAGCCGGGCTTTTTCATGCCAAAGAATCCTTATTGCAACTGTCGCGTTTCGGGAGTGGAAAAGTAAAAAGCTGCATTATCAATGACGCTCCCCGTTATCAGTGGCGGGGGTTCATGCTGGACGAAAGCCGTCACTTTTTTGGCAAAGAGAAAGTGAAGCAATATCTAGACATCATGGCTTCACTCCGTCTGAATGTATTTCATTGGCACCTGACCGATGAACCGGGATGGAGAATTGAAATAAAGAAATATCCCAAACTCACCCAGATAGGTGCTGTCGGTAATTATCATGACCCGAAAGCCCCTGCTACCTTCTATACTCAGGAAGATATAAAAGAAATAGTAGCTTATGCTGCCGAACGACAGATTATGGTAGTTCCCGAATTTGACATGCCGGGACATGCCACTGCCGTATGCCGCGCTTATCCTGAATATTCGGGAGGTGGTGAAGGTCGTTGGCAACATTTCACGTTCCACCCCTGCCGGGAAGGAACTTACCAATTTATCAGTGACGTACTGGATGAAATCGTAAGCTTGTTTCCCTCTCCTTATATACATATAGGTGGTGACGAAGTACACTATGGCAACCAAAGTTGGTTTACCGACCCCGAAATTCAGAATTTCATTAAAGAAAAAGAATTAGTAGACGAAAAAGGACTGGAACACTACTTTCTTCGCCGTGCCGCAGACATTGTAGCTTCAAAGGGAAAAACCATGATCGGTTGGGATGAAATAATCGATGCCGGCATTTCACCCCGCAAAGCGGTAGTAATGTGGTGGAGACATGACCGCCAACACCAACTGGTAAAGGCTTTGGAGAACGGTTACCGGGTAATATTGACACCACGCCGCCCCATGTATGCTGATTTCACCCAGTTCGGGGCCCACAAAGTGGGACGCCAATGGGGAGGATATAACACCATCGAGAATTTATATAACTTCCCCGAGCCTATATCCCATTTGATGAAAGGATACGAAGACCAAGTTATGGGTATGCAAATGTCTTTATGGACAGAAAGAGTAGCCGACTTCAAGCGATTGGATTTTATGGTCTTCCCACGCCTGATAGCTTTGGCAGAAGCAGCCTGGACACCTGAAAAAGCAAAAGAATGCAGCATGTTTATGCAGCGTCTGCCCTACTTCCTGAGATATCTGGATAGTATGGATATCTATTATTTCAACCCCCTAAACCCGACTGAACGCGAAGAACCGGGGGCGCCCGAAAAAGAGGATGTACTACAGAACGGCTAACCTAGTTTCATCATAACTTCTATCATTTTATATATGGGAGTGAATGTGTCAAAACTAAACCAGCCTATCCAATCGTCAGCTGTAGGGGCAGGGTTTGCCTGCCCGAAGACACAAAGTAAACTGTTTTCGGGCGAGCGAACCTCGCCCCTACGAACGAAACGACAGCATTATCCACGTTTTGACACAACCCCATATGCATTCAGTAAACAGCATTTGGAAAAATGGAGCACACCCAAGTTCACCTCCTACTGCAAAACAAATCTCTTAAGTAAACTGAAATTTGATAATCAAGATAGCAAATATTTAATCAAAAAGCAGTAATTTTGCGCCGCAACAACCAGTAAAAGAAAGACAACATGTCAAAAATGAGATTTTTTGCTCTTCAAGAACTTGCCAACCGACGCCCTGTCAAGGTTGACTATCCTTCTGAGAAGTTATCTGATTACTACGGCGACCACGTTTTCGACCGTAAGAAAATGCAGGAATATCTGCCCAGTGAGGCATATAAAGCAGTTATAAACGCAATTGAAAAAGGAACTCCCATCAACCGGGAAATGGCTGATATGATAGCCAACGGTATGAAAAACTGGGCAAAGACTTTCAACGTTACCCATTACACCCATTGGTTCCAACCCCTGACAGACGGAACAGCCGAAAAGCACGACGGTTTTATCGAATTCGGTGACGACGGCGATGTGATAGAACGCTTCTCCGGCAAACTGCTCATCCAGCAAGAACCTGATGCCTCATCTTTCCCTAATGGCGGAATCCGCAACACATTCGAAGCACGCGGCTATACGGCATGGGATGTTTCTTCTCCCGCTTTTATTGTAGACAGCACATTGTGTATCCCCACCATTTTCATCTCCTATACAGGCGAAGCACTTGACTATAAAACACCTTTGCTGAAAGCGCTCGGTGCAGTGGACAAAGCCGCTACCGAAGTTTGCAAAATGTTTGACCCGAACGTGAAACGCGTCTATGCAAATTTAGGTTGGGAACAAGAATATTTTCTGGTAGACACCGTACTATATAATGCACGCCCCGACTTGTGTCTCACCGGCCGCACCCTGATGGGACATTCTTCTGCCAAGGACCAACAGTTGGACGACCACTATTTCGGCTCCATACCTTCCCGTGTCACCAGTTTCATGAAAGAATTGGAATTGGAATGTCACCGTTTGGGCATCCCTGCCAAAACACGTCACAATGAAGTTGCCCCCAACCAGTTCGAACTGGCCCCTATTTTTGAAGATGTCAATCTGGCAAACGACCATAATCAATTGGTTATGGACTTAATGAAACGCATCGCCGCCAAACATAATTTCACTGTCCTACTTCACGAAAAACCATTTAAAGGAGTCAACGGTTCAGGTAAACACAACAACTGGTCACTCTGCACTGATACCGGCATCAACTTATTCTCTCCGGCAAAGACCGCCGAAGGAAATATGTTGTTTCTCACCTTTATCGTTAATGTGCTGATGATGGTATACAAAAACCAGGACTTACTCCGCGCTTCCATTGTAAGTGCCGGTAACAGCCATCGTTTAGGAGCCAATGAAGCTCCCCCTGCCATCCTGTCCATTTTCTTGGGACGCCATTTATCCCACATGTTGGACGAAGTAGTGGCACGCCTGAGCGATGCCAAACTTACTCCCGATGAAAAGAAGGCGATACAGTTAGGTATCAGCCGTATCCCTGCCATTCTGCAGGACAATACCGACCGCAACCGTACCTCTCCCTTTGCTTTCACCGGAAATCGCTTCGAATTCCGTGCCGCAGGTTCTTCTGCCAACTGTGCCGCTTCAATGATTGTCATCAATGCAGCCATGGCTCACCAGTTGAACGAATTCAAGACACAGATAGACAGACTAGTATCCGGCGGAATGGAGCAGGAAGAAGCACTGTACAAGGTATTGAAAGAAACCATCATTGCTTCCCAAAATATCCGTTTTGAAGGCGATGGTTATTCAGAGGACTGGAAAGATGAAGCAGCTCGTCGCGGACTGACCAACATTTGCCATGTGCCCGAAGCCATCATGAAATTCAACGACCCGCAATCACGTTCAGTCTTAATTGGAGAAAAGATATTCAACGAAAACGAGTTAAACTGCCGTATCGAAGTAGAGCTCGAGAAATTTACCAAAAAAGTGCAGATTGAGAGCCGCGTACTGGGTGACCTTGCCATCAATCACATCGTCCCTACTGCAGTAATATATCAAAACAGATTACTAGAAAACCTGCGTGGCCTGAAAGAGATATTCTCTACTGAAGAATATGAAGAAATGACAGCCGACCGCAAAGATTTGGTACGCGAAATCCAACGCCGCATCCTCTCCATCAAAGAAGCCGTGCGTAACATGACCGAAGCTCGAAAGGTAGCCAATCACCTCGGCAGTCAAGTTGAAAAAGCATTCAGCTACGAAGAAAAAGTCCGTCCTTACCTCGAAGAGATTCGTGAACACATTGACAGTTTAGAACTCGAAATAGACGACGAAATCTGGCCATTGCCCAAATATCGCGAATTATTATTCACGAAATAAAGTAAAAGGGAGAGCAATCTCCCTTTTTCCGTTATTTTTCTAAGCTAAATTTCTTCTTTCATTATTTTCTTTCTATATTTGTGCTCTATAACACGGTTTTATAGCACACCTATGGTTAAAAAAGAATTATCAGAAACAGAGATTGCCGAAAGCATACCTGATTTGTGGCAACCTTTAACCCAAGAGCAAAGAGAGTTCTTGGCTCAGAATTTTACGATACAAAAATATAAGAAGAATGAGACCATTTATTGCGAGGGAGAAACTCCCATGCATTTGATGTGCCTCCTCAGTGGTAAGGTAAAAATTTACAAAGAAGGTGTAGGCGGACGCAGCCAAATTATCCGGGTTTTAAAGACAAAAGAATATTTTGCTTACCGCGCTTACTTTGCCGAGGGTAACTTTGTTACGGCAGCATCTGCTTTCGAACCGTGTACCGTCTGTCTGATTCCCATGCCGGCTATCATGAAGTTAGTGAAAGAAAATGCTGAATTGGCATTGTTTTTTATCCGCCAGCTCTCGATTGATTTGGGTATCTCGGACGAAAGAACTGTCAACTTAACCCAGAAACATATCCGTGGCCGTCTGGCCGAATCTCTTCTTTTCTTGAAAGAGACCTATGGATTGGAAGAGGACGAATCTACACTGAGTATCTATCTTTCACGTGAAGACTTGGCTAACTTATCGAATATGACAACTTCGAATGCCATTCGCACACTCTCCAATTTTGCTACTGAAAGATTAATCACAATCGACGGCAGAAAGATTAAAATCATAGATGAAGAAAAGCTGAAGAAGATTAGTAAGATAGGATAAAATTCCCTGCTTCTTCTTTTTAGTATCATTGCACTTTCATCACTGTAAGGAGGAGGGGTGCGGCAGTTGTCTACTACCTTCTGATTTAGGGTGCCCCCTCCTACAGAAACAATCGCTTTCACACAGCCTCCCCATGGACAAGAGCCTTCAATTCCCATTATGTGTGAAAGAATTTACATCTTTACTGACTCACCGACATAATGTTCTCCCTTCCTGTCACCGGATGTTGTCTTCTCCGGTTTTCAACTTCTGCATACGTTTTGAACTCCCTAAGTCGTTTCATTAGCCGGACTAAGCGTTTTCGTCCTTTCGATTATGCCTGTCTGTCAGTCGAGTTACTACAGTCTTCCACCGTAGACTATATAGTCCGTTGCAGTAGACTGTACAGTCCATTACAGTAGACCGTACAGTCCGCTGTCGGAGTCTGTAATAATCTTCCGTTTAAAAGGCCTTGGCTGAGCCTAAGAAACGGCTTACTCTTCCCTTGGTTTATGATATATGTTATAAGGAGAAAAAATAATGATTTAAATCCCCAAGAAAACAGTGTAACTCCATCTTTCCTCAATAGGACCGGGCCGTTACGGAAAGCTCTACAGCCTTTTAAAAGACCGACAGGCCTTTCTTTGAAAAGCTCAAAGTCTTGTTTGAAAAGCCTCAAAACCTTAGGGCACTACTCTGAAAATACACAGGCCTTTCATTACAATACTGCAACAAGAACTTTCAGAATATCCTCATATTAACCGCCCGATGTTTGTGAGACTGCCCCTCTTCTGCACAAAATAAAATCTCTTCCACCAAAAAACAATTTTCTTTTTCGGCTGTTCTTATCATAAAACCAAAACCAAAAAACTATGAGCAAAGGTAAGTTATGGGGAATAATCCTCTTTATATTAATAGTACTGGGATTCGGCATCTGGCTGTACACTAGTTCTAATGTAAAAAAAGATGTGGACAAGGAAGGCATAGAAGTATTAGATGATATGACTATCCCTGCCGTAAACTAAATAATAAACACTAACTTAAACTTTTTCATTATGGCTAAAGAAACAGTGAATATCCTAAAGGATAAAATTGACGTTGTAGAGTTACTGGCTCAATTAAATGCAGCCTTGTCTGAAGAATGGTTGGCTTTCTATCAGTATTGGGTAGGTTCTTTTGTAGTAGAAGGTGCCATGCGCGGTGACGTGCAACGCGAATTCCAAGAACATGCTGCCGAAGAATATAATCATGCAAAACTATTGGCCGACCGTATTATCGAGCTGGAAGGTGTACCTGTGCTCGACCCGAAACAGTGGTTTGACCTGGCACGTTGCAAATACGATGCTCCGGTAGATTTCGGTTCGGAAATCTTATTAAAACAAAATGTCGAATCAGAGCGCTGCGCTATCTACCGCTATCAGCAAATTGCCGAATTCACCAATGGAATTGATTTCACGACTTGCGACATTGCCAAACATATCATGGCCGAAGAAGAAGACCACGAACAAGATTTGCAGGATTACTTGAATGATATTGCCCGCATGAAAGCATATATTTTAAAGAAATAACCACATCTGCCAATGTGCTTCCTTATAATGCAGGAAGAGAAGAAGGGGCTGTGTCAAAACTTCCCTTCTTTCGAAATCGGGGGTGTGTCAAAATATGGATAATACTGTCGTTTAGTTCGTAGGGGCGAGGTTCGCTCGCCCGAAAACCGTTTCTTTGTGTATTCGGGCAGGCAAACCCTGCCCCTACAGCTGACGATTGGATAGGTCATTTTAGTTTTGACACACCTCTTATTTTTTAGTTTATGAGAGTTCCGACACAGCCCCTTCACTGTTTTATCTCATCACCTTTATAGAGCCTGACGAATACGAACCAACTTAGTCAGCAATTCTTCGAGCAAATCAAGCTTCAACATATTGGCTCCATCACTTTTTGCAACGGTGGGGTCTTCATGTGTTTCCATAAACAGACCGTCCACTCCCACTGCTACCCCCGCCTTGGCAATCGTCTCAATCAATTGGGGCATACCACCGGTCACTCCACAGGTTTGATTAGGTTGCTGCAACGAATGAGTCACATCAAGAATCACAGGATGTCCGAAAGACTGCATCTCGGGAATACCGCGATAATCCACCAACAAGTCCTGATAACCAAATGTAGTACCACGTTCGGTCAGCATCACTTGGTCATTGCCTGCTTCCACCACTTTATCGGCTGCAAAGCGCATGGCACCGGGAGAGAGGAACTGTCCCTTCTTTATATTAACAATCTTTCCGGTCTGTGCTGCTGCGACCAATAAATCGGTCTGACGACAGAGGAATGCCGGAATCTGAAGTACATCCACATATTCGGCTGCCATTGCCGCTTCTTCAGCAGAATGAATGTCGGTCACTACGGGAACATCAAATGTCCGACTTACTTTCTGTAAAACTTTCAACGCTTTTTCGTCACCAATACCTGTAAAAGAGTCTAAACGTGAACGGTTTGCCTTACGGTATGAGCCTTTAAAAACGTATGGGATATTGAGTTTATCTGTCAGCTTTACTACACGTTCTGCTATACGGAGAGCCATTTCCTCACCTTCTATCACACATGGACCGGCCAACAGGAAAAAATTGTCACTCTTCTTTAAATCTGAAATTGTTATCATATTTATTTTATACTTTGAGAAGTTATTCATCTTACATCATTGAAGCCCCTATTTAGGAATGATTAACGTAATAGCTTCCGGCATGACAGACACTTCCAAAGGAAAATGCCTATCCAAGATTCGTCCATCCAAACTGACAGAAGCATTCTGCGCACGCAGAATCTTGACTTTACGCGTGCGGTATGGTTTCACCATTTTATGATTCAGAATTCGTCCCTTCAACAACATCCATAATCCAGAAAGCAACTGCAGCAATTCGGGACGATATATAACAGACACATCAAGCCAGCCATTATAAGGAACTGCACTCGGAGTAAGGCCATAACCACGGGCACTACCTACACAAACAGTCATAATACGACCACGAATATGTTCGTCATTGACACGTAAATGCATACGATAAAGCTTACGTTCAAACAACAGCAGGAACATGGAAGCGGCAAATGAGAGTTCACGAATTCCCCAAAAACGACGGGTTCCATCCGAGATTTGCACAATACGGGCGCCCAGCCCAATGTAAATGGCATTGATGAAATAACGGTTAGTATGCTGTTCACCATCAAAAAAGTTGCAACATCCCACATCTATCTTTCTCAAACGGCGATTGATAATCCAGTCCACCGCCTGCTTATAATTGTCTTCATCCAATCCCCAATATTTGGCAAAATCGTTGCCTATACCATTAGGGATAATTCCTAAAGCAATATTCTCCTTGTCTTCGGCAGAAGAACTCATGATGCCGTTGACAGCATCATTAATAGCACCATCGCCCCCCACAACCACTATCGTACGATAACCGTTATTGGCCAAAGTTCGCGCCAACCGTTCCACCGAGCCAAACCCTTCCGACTGAACATAATCAAACACGACTTTGCGGCTTTCCATATAGTTTCGTATCTCATTCCATCTCTTCTGAGTCTTGCGGCTACCGGCCTTCGGATTATATATGATTCCCCATCTGCTTGGTTCTACGGCCATAATATCTAACTTTTAGTATCTAACAAATTTATTATCTTCTCAACTTTCTCTTCTGTAGGCATCCGGGCATCCAGCCAATGAATGCTGAACCCTCTGCGCTCCATTCCGCGAAACCATGTCATCTGCCGCTTGGCAAATTGATGAATGGCAATTTCTAGTTGATGGAACATATCATCAAAAGAGAGTGCTCCGGTGGCATATAAAGTCAGATATTTATATTCCAAACCGTAGTATATTAAATCTTCGGCGGCAATACCTCCTTCTAGTAAAGCTTTCACTTCATCCACCATCCCTTCATCCAAACGTTGTTTCAGCCGGTGGGTAATCTTCTGCCGACGTAATTCCCTATCAATATCCACTCCTATTATCAAGCTATTCAGTGTGGGGAACTCGCGGTATTCAGGCGGTTGCTGCTTGTAGTATTCTTCTATTTCAATAGCACGGATAGCCCGCTTCACAGTATCCACATCGGTAGAATTATGCAATTTCTTGTATACCGACAGCATTTGCGTCAGTTCTTCCAGCGACTTACCAGCCAATGAAGCACGTAATTGGGGATTTTCGGGAACCGGCAGTAACCTGTATCCTTTCAGCACAGACTCCAAATACATGCCCGTGCCACCACATAAAACCGGTAACTTGCCCTTTTGTTTAACTTCGTTATATGCCGAAAGAAAATCTCGCTGATATTCGAATACATTATATTTATACCCAGGCTCCACAATATCAATCAGATGATAAGGCACTTGATGACCGTCTACGACATAGTCCGCCAAATCTTTCCCTGTTCCAAGGTCCATCCGGCGATATATCTGCCGGCTGTCTCCGCTAATAATTTCAGTGTCGAGCTTATATGCCAATGCAGCCGCCAATGGAGTTTTCCCCGAAGCAGTAGGACCTAATATCGTTATCAAATCATAATTTACCATCTAAAAAATATTTCTGCCACTGTTTCTCTTAATCCGAAACAGTCTTTCGGTTAATAATTGCACAAAGATAACGAATTTGTGTAATCTACAACCAAGAAAAAGAATAAAAGTCACAGAATTACTTGTCAGAAACGGCTTGTTGAAGAGTTTTCCACGTTTCCAGACTCAATACCTTCTCAAACCGGATATCATCACTCCCTTCCTTTGCCCAATTACATATTTGAATGGATCGTTTTTCAGAATCAGGATGAGTGCTTACCCACTCGGTCAACGAAGGTAGTTCTTCCTCTTTAGATAGTCTGAACAGAAATTCTCCAAAAGGTTCCGGATTTATTCCGGATTGCAAAAGATAGAGAACGGCTGTCTTGTCAGCCTCACTTTCCAACGTACGGTCATAGGCAGTAGAAGAAAGAAGTTTGGCAGTACTTCTCAACACTTCTCCACTTTGTCCCCCCGATGCCATGCCCACTAAAACAGAAAGCCCTACTTCCTTCACTAGTTTCTTCATGATATGACCTTTCTGCATGTGAGCTATCTCATGCGCCATTACCCCACATAATTCTTCCTGATTTTCGCATTTGGCAATAAGCGAAGTAAAAACAACAAGATGATTATCGGGAAAGGCAAAAGCATTGACTTCATCGCTTTGGACAACATGCAACTTTATTTTATCACGTTCTATATCATTGGCCTCACATAAATGTAACAGCAACGAATCCAATGGAGCAATAACTGTATCCGACTCTACAAAGACAGCAGAACCGGAATACAAATCCCAATACATATCTCCCAGTTTCTCCTCGATAACCGTCTCGCGCAAATCAAAAACCGAAAGCCAGTCTACACGCGAAAAAGAGAATAGCACGGCTAAAAACAACACTACCGATACGAGCGACTGCAAAAGTATTTTCTTTATCATGGCTTACAAATCAAATCAGTCAAACCTCCGTAAACATACCACTCTATCTGCTTGCCTTTTCTCACTTGTACGGCAGAGACCACTGTAGCTACAAAGTCTACAACATTGAACAATACAACGGTAAACAGATAAGCGAAATAAAAAGAAGTGAGTTCCACACCTCCAAAAAGCAAACCGACCGTCCACCAAAACAAGACACTGTTAGTACAGAACAATGGAAGTTGGGACACCAACGCCTGCGTACAATGCCATCGCACAAAATACGTCCGCCGCCTATTGGCTAAATAGAAAACAACCGTTGCCAACAAGTTTATAATAGGAAAAGGTAGTCCGGCCATCACAGCCAATAATGACATTAGATAACTGTTTGAAGCAGCCTCCAATTCATGTTCCGCGGGTTTATAGTATATCATAAGCCTTTATAAATATTCCAGCACCAATTAATTAATACAAGAAAAAGGAAAATAATGAAGACGCGTTTTCGAATGAAAATCCGGTCAATCCATAGATAAAAACGAAAAAAAGAATCTTCCCGCCTGATGATATCCAATAAGATCCACACAGGAAGCAGCAACATCAATACTGCCAGCAACATACCATTCGGGTTGAGTAACAATGATTCTTTCCAATGCCCTTGACAGAGTGCAATGAGGGCTCGTGTAGAACCACATGCAGGACAAGGAATATGGAATAACTGCTTAAACAAGCACCCTCGCCACACTCCCTCTTCCGCATGTATGGACGAAACGGCAAGCCATACATACCCGGCAGCACAAGCGACAACCGAAAGTATGTACAGAGCTTTTTTCGTCATTAAAGTACCATTTGAAGTTTTTGCATGTTCTTGTCGCGGGCAGCTCCCATAATGAGGAACCAGTCTACAATAGTCCAAATGCCAAAACCGCCGCAAGTGATTAACTTCGCAATTCCCAATCCTGTATCTCCAATAAAGAAGCGGTCAATACCCAGCGAACCGGCAAACAGAGAGATAATCAAACAGATAGTGGGGTCTTTGAACTGCATAACCTGCAACATTGACCATTTTGAATCGTCAGCAGCAAGCAACATATCTCTAATTGCTGCCACTTGATAATCGGGAAAGAACTTTCCGTTTGCCATTATAAAGGCATCTACTTTTTGTGCATCCATAACTTTTATTTGTTTAATATTATTCTTCAAATTGCACAAAGGTATAATTATATTTAATATATACCACATCTTTTCACAATTAATTGCTGACAGGACATAAAAAAACCGCCCGAATTACTTCGGGCGGCTGTTGCTATATGGATTATATAACTGATTAGCAGTTTACAGAAGCCATGTGAGCGATCAAATCCAATACTTTGTTAGAGTAACCGATTTCATTGTCATACCAAGAAACTACTTTAACGAAAGTATCAGTCAAAGCGATACCAGCTTTAGCATCGAAGATAGAAGTGCGAGTGTCACCCAAGAAGTCAGAAGAAACAACTGCATCTTCAGTGTAACCCAGAACACCCTTCAATTCGCCTTCAGAAGCTTCTTTCATAGCTGCACAAATTTCAGCGTATGTAGCCGGTTTAGCCAAGTTCACTGTCAAGTCAACTACAGAAACATCCAAAGTCGGAACACGCATTGACATACCAGTCAATTTACCATTCAATTCAGGAATAACTTTACCTACAGCCTTAGCAGCACCAGTAGATGAAGGGATAATGTTGCCAGAAGCAGCACGACCACCTCTCCAGTCTTTCATAGAAGGACCGTCAACTGTTTTCTGAGTAGCAGTTGTAGAGTGAACTGTAGTCATCAAACCGTCAGTAATACCCCATTTGTCATTCAATACCTTAGCGATAGGAGCCAAGCAGTTAGTAGTACAAGAAGCGTTAGAAACGAATTGAGTACCCTTAACATAAGATTTTTCGTTTACACCGCAAACGAACATCGGAGTATCATCTTTAGAAGGAGCTGACATAACTACATATTTAGCACCAGCTTCGATATGAGCCTGAGCTTTTTCTTTAGTCAAGAACAAACCAGTAGATTCAACTACGTATTCAGCACCGATTGCATCCCATTTCAAGTCAGCCGGATTTCTTTCAGCTGTTACGCGGATTGCATTGCCGTTTACGATCAACTTGCTGTTTTCTACGTCAGCTTCGATAGTACCTTCAAATTGTCCGTGCATTGTGTCATACTTCAACATATATGCTAAGTAATCAACCGGGCAAAGGTCATTGATACCTACGATCTGAATATCGTTTCTTTTCTGAGCTGCACGGAATACAAAACGGCCGATACGACCAAATCCGTTAATACCTACTTTAATCATTTTGTTTAATTTTTAAAGGTTTTATAATATAGCTTTTAAACACTCTAATTTGGAATGTTGTTAAACATTTAGTATTTATTTCCTAAACGCGGTGCAAAAATAAGAATTTGTTTTTATATTCGCGCATAATTTCATATTAAAATAAAAAAAAATGGGAAAAAGTAGTTTTTTACAAGACTTTAAAGCGTTTGCCATGCGTGGAAACGTTATTGACATGGCAGTCGGTGTTATCATCGGTGGTGCATTTGGAAAGATTGTCTCTTCCATCGTTGCGGATGTTATTATGCCTCCCATCGGGCTGTTAGTCGGCGGTGTAAACTTCACAGATTTAAAACTACAATTAAAGCCTGCCGAAGTGGTGGATGGCGTAGAGAAAGCCGCCGTAACCCTCAATTATGGAAATTTCCTCCAGGCCACGTTTGATTTTATCATTATCGCTTTCTCTATATTCTTATTTATCAGATTGCTCGCCCGCCTGAACCGCAAGAAGGAAGAAGTTCCGGCTCCTCCTGCAGCCCCTCCTGCCCCAAGTAAAGAAGAGGTGCTGTTAACCGAAATCCGCGATTTGTTGAAAGAACAGGCAGACCGGAAATAACAGGAAAGCTCTTAGGATAGAAAGGGATTTTTTACACATTCGTATGTGTGGGCCTATGCATATAAAATATGTGTAGTTCCACACATTCTTATATATATTCAGAATTGCTTCCATTGTGAAGACAAGATGAAGCTACAGCATACCAAAGCATGAAGTTTTTTACACTCAACTATAAAAATGCCTCTATGGTATGACGGATTTATAGTTTTTCTGAGTATCTTTGCGGCACGAAAACATTTACATATCATAATAATATGCAAGAAAAAATCATTATTCTCGATTTCGGTTCACAGACCACACAGCTTATCGGCCGTCGTGTCCGCGAACTGAATATGTATTGCGAGATTGTGCCTTACAACAAGTTTCCACATGATGACCCATCGGTTATCGGTGTCATCCTGTCGGGAAGCCCTTTCTCTGTTTACGATGAAAGTGCATTCAAGGTTGATTTAAGCAATATTCGTGGGAAATACCCTATTTTGGGCATCTGCTATGGCGCACAGTTTATGGCATACACCAATGGCGGAAAAGTAGAACCGGCCGGCACACGTGAATACGGACGCGCCCATCTCTCTACTTTCGAACATGAGAACCCCTTACTGAAAGGCATCCGCGAACAGTCTCAAGTATGGATGAGCCACGGAGATACAATCACTGCCATCCCTGATAACTTCAAAATTATCGCTTCAACAGATAAAGTCGCTATCGCCGCTTATCAGGCAGAAGGAGAAAAAGTATGGGGCGTACAGTTCCATCCGGAAGTATTCCACAGTGAAGACGGTACCCAATTACTGAAAAACTTCGTAGTAGATATCTGCGGTGGCAAGCAAGACTGGAGTGCAAGTTCATTTGTTGATACCACAGTGGCAGCCTTGAAAGAACAAGTAGGTAACGACCGCGTTATTCTCGGTCTAAGCGGAGGTGTGGATTCATCTGTTGCAGCCGTGTTGTTGCACCGTGCCATTGGCAAGAACCTGACTTGTATCTTTGTTGACCACGGTTTGTTGCGCAAGAATGAATTCAAGAATGTGATGCATGATTACGAATGTCTGGGTCTGAACGTAATCGGCGTAGATGCCAGCGACAAGTTCTTTAAAGACTTGGAAGGCGTGACTGATCCCGAACAAAAGCGTAAGATTATTGGTCGTGACTTTGTAGAAGTATTCAATGCCGAAGCACATAAAATAACCGATGCCAAATGGTTGGCACAAGGTACTATCTACCCTGACCGCATCGAAAGTCTGAACATCACCGGAAAGACTATCAAAAGTCATCACAACGTAGGTGGTCTGCCCGAAGAAATGCATCTTAGCCTATGTGAGCCCTTGCAATGGCTTTTCAAAGATGAAGTACGCCGTGTAGGTCGTGAATTAGGCATACCCGAACATCTGATTACCCGTCATCCGTTCCCCGGTCCGGGCTTGGCTGTACGCATCTTAGGCGATATTACCCGCGAGAAGGTACGCATTCTGCAGGATGCAGACGACATCTTTATTCAAGGCTTACGTGATTGGATGGTAAAAGATGCCGACGGTAATGATATTGCCCTCTATCACCAAGTGTGGCAGGCAGGTGTCATCCTGTTGCCGGTACAAAGTGTAGGCGTAATGGGCGATGAACGTACTTATGAACGTGCCGTGGCTCTGCGTGCTGTAACCAGTACCGATGCCATGACTGCTGACTGGGCCCATCTTCCTTACGAGTTTATGGCTAAGGTTTCAAATGATATCATTAATAAGGTAAAAGGCGTTAACCGCGTTTGCTATGATATCTCCTCCAAACCACCCGCCACAATTGAGTGGGAATAATCTAAATAATATCCACTGTAGGGCGGAAATTTTCTGCCCCCTACAGCGGATGATTAAAATTTCTCAATAACCATGGCAGACAACTATATAGAAAGACAGTTCGAACAATATCAAGCTAAAAAGGCCGCTTGGCAAAAGACACCCAAACATACTCCCAAGAAAGCGAACTCCAAAAGAGTCTTTGTAACCGGAGGAGCCAACGGCATCGGTAAGGCTATCGTAAAAGCATTCAGACAGGAAGGTTGTCCGGTAGCGTTTTGCGACAAAGATGAAACATCGGGACTGCAAACTGCCAAAGAAACAGGAGCTGCATTCTATCCTGTAGACATACAAAATAGAGAAGCACTGGAAAGTTGTATGCTAGCACTCATAGAAAGGTGGGGAGATATAGACATCTTAATCAATAACGCCGGAGTAAGCCTGTTTTCTGACCTCACCGAAACAAGTGTAGAAGACTTTGACCGAATCTTATCCATCAATCTCCGACCGGTGTTTATAACCTCAAGACTTCTTGCCATCCACCGCAAAGCTCAAGACTCTCCGCAGCATTATGGCAGAATCATTAATATTTGTTCCACGCGCCATTTAATGAGTGAACCGGGAAGTGAAGGTTATGCTGCCTCAAAGGGAGGAATCTATTCGCTCACCCACGCACTTGCCTTATCGCTTGCCAATCAGCATATCACTGTCAACTCTATCTCACCGGGATGGATACAGACACAAGAGTATGGGCTTCTCCGCCCCGAGGACCACGCACAGCATCCCTCCGGTCGGGTGGGAAAACCGGAAGATATTGCCCGAATGTGCTTGTTTCTTTGTCAAGAAGAAAATGATTTTATCAATGGCGAAAACATAACGATTGATGGTGGAATGACTAAAAAGATGATTTATATAGAATAAATCACCTCCACCTTTATCTGTATATTTCCCTTTCTGTTTCTATTTTTTCCGGCTTCAGCATCTTCTTTCCTATTTAGTACCCACACACTTCTTACTTTTGTCGCAAACTTAAAAGACAAAATATGAAGATAAACGTACATTCTATGCTATTACTAAGCCTCGCCGCACTACTTTCTTCCTGTGCCGCCGGAGGCAATGAAAAGAAACAAGACTTTATTGTAAAGACCACACAAGCTGTCCCCGTTTCACATCAGGACGACAAAGAGTTCTCCTTTATCGCCCAACCTTTCCGCACTTCCGAGTTATCCTTCCGGGTGGGCGGCCCCATTGACCGTTTTGATGTATATGCCGGTAACCGATACAAACAAGGCAGCATCATAGCCGAAATAGACCCGCGCGATTTCCGCATCCGCAAAGAACGTGCCGAGGCAGTCTACCATCAGGCAAAGGCAGAATTCGAACGTATACAAAAGTTATATGATAAGGGCAACATCTCGGCAAGTTCCTACGAAAAGGCAAAAGCGGACTATACCACCGCCAAAACAGCTTTCGATACCGCTTCATACGAACTGGAGGATACACGCCTTATCGCTCCGTTCAATGGTTATGTAGGTGAGGTATATATAGAGAAATATCAGGATGTAAAAGCAACCCAGCCCGTCATTTCTTTTATTGATATTGACCAACTTAAACTGGAAATCTATGTCACTCAGGATATTGCCTATGCAGCGCAGGCACTGGATACGATACAAGTACGATTCGATGCACAACCCGATAAAGTATATAAAGCACAGATAGCGGAAGTTTCCAAAGGAACCACCCGCAACAACCTCTCTTATCTGTTGACCGCTTTACTTCCTAACAAAGAAGGAAAATTACTGGCAGGCATGTCCGGCAAAGCAAGATTGAACCGCTCCTCTATAACAACAGATGCCTCCAAAGGGGTGGCTGTCCCTCAAACGGCTCTTTGCCATCGTCCCACGGAAGGTGACTATCTATGGGTAGTCGATACAAATACCCAAGAGGTAAACCGAAGAAAAGTAAAGAAAGGAGATTTGTTACCGAATGGCTATGTAGCTATCACCGAAGGTTTGCATCCCAATGAAATCGTAGCGACAAGCGGACTCCGTTTTTTCTCGGACGGAATGAAAATCAACGCAACCGAACTGTAACGCCCCACCGTAGGGGCAGACCCATGTGTCTGCCCGAATGCATATAGTTATGGGTATTGCCAATTGTTATCGGGCGGACACATGGGTCCGCCCCTACGGTCAACAAAAACGTAATAAGACAAAGAAAAAAACAAATATGAAATTAGTAAAATACTTTCTACAAAAAAAGTCAGTCACCCTCTTGTTATTGGTTCTGATACTGGCCGGCGGTCTGTTCTCCTACATCAAAATGGGAAAACTGGAAGACGCCCCCTTTACCATCAAACAGGCACTCGTACTGACTCCTTACCCCGGAGCATCGCCCTCCGAAGTACAATCTCAGGTAACCGATATTCTGGAAGAATCCATCCAGTCTCTTGGTGAGCTCTATTATCTGAAAACAGAGAACCGGGCCGGACTCTCCAAAATCACCGTATATGTGAAAAAGGAAACCCGTGCAGACGAAATGCAACAACTCTGGGACAAACTACGCCGCAAAGTGAACGATGTACAAGGCAAACTTCCCGCCGGAGCAGGTCCATCGGTCGTCAATGATGACTTTGGGGATGTATTAGGTGTTTTTTATGGCCTCACCGGAAACGGTCATACCTATAGGGAACTGGAAGACGAGGCTAAAATCATCAAGAATGAGCTCCTGAAAGTAAAGGATGTAGCCAAAGTGGAAATTTACGGAGTACAGACACCCACTATCGACGTATCTGTCAGCCCGTCCGTCATGACACAAAGTGGAATCACCACTTCTGATATAGCCCGAGCATTCGAAGCACAGAACAAAGTAGTGGATGCAGGAGGAATTGATGCCGGACAAAACCGGCTGCGCATCGAGTCTACCGGAAATTTCTATTCATTGGATGATATCAGAGACCTGACTATCGTTTCACGCTCAGGCGAACATTTCCGCCTCGCCGATATAGCACGGATAGAAGAAAGTTATCAGACACCTGCCAGCAACCTGATGCGCATTGACGGTCATCCGGCCGTAGGCATTGCCATCTCTACCGTCCCTACCGGAAACGTAGTGGATATGGCAGAAGCCGTGAAAAAAAGAATTGACGAATTATCGCAATCCATGCCTCAAGGATATGAACTGACCTCCATCTATGACCAAGGATATGAATCAGACGTTGCCAATCAAGGCTTTATCTTGAACCTCATCATTTCCGTTCTAACCGTTATAGCCATTCTATTATTTTTCATCGGATTCAAGAATGGTACTTTGATTGGTAGCGGACTGATTTTTTCCATCTTCGCCACACTCATTGTCATGATGGCTTGCGGCATCGCACTTCAACGAATGTCATTAGCCGCCATCATTATCGCCATGGGAATGTTGGTAGACAATGCTATCGTGGTTTCAGACTCAGCCTTAATCAACATGGAGCGCGGAATGCGGAAGCGTGTAGCTATCATGCGTGCCTGCTCTGCTACCGCTTTGCCCTTGTTGGCGGCAACAATCATCGCTATTCTTACCTTCCTCCCTATCTATTATTCACCACATATCACAGGTGAATTGCTATCTTCATTGGTTGTGGTCATTGGAGTATCACTGATGTTCAGCTGGGTGTTCGCACTGACGCAGACCCCTTTCTTTATACAGGAGTTTGTCCGTCGTCCGCGTCCCGAGGAACTGAAATCGGCTTTATTCGACGGAAAATATTACAATCGCTTCCGCAACGCCCTGCACTGGGTACTCCGCCATCGGTCGGTCACTATCGGTTCACTGGTAGTTATGCTGATACTCTCTGCCTGGAGTTTCAAATTTATCCCCAAAGTGTTTGTACCTGCGCTAGACAAACAATACTTTACCGTAGATATGTGGTTGCCCGAAGGAACGAACATCAACGAAACAGACCGTATGGCAAGTAACTTGGCGGACTATATTCGCGGACACGAAGAAACGGAAATGGTTTCTACCTACATAGGCCGCACTCCGCCTCGTTACTATCTGTCTAATGTAGCTTTCGGTCCTCAGTCCAACTATGCACAGATATTGGTGAAGTGCAAGACCCCGAAAGAGTCCAGGCAACTGCACGCGTTGCTGCAAGACTCCATCCGTCAGAAGTATCCCGAGCCACTGATAAAAGTGAACAAGTTCGAACTTAGCCCTTTGACGGAAGCCGTCATCGAGGCCCGTTTCCTAGGACCGGACCCTGCCGTACTGGATTCACTGGCAGGAAAAGCCATAGAAATCATGCGGCGCAATCCCAAAGTAGCGGATGCCCGTAACGAATGGGGAAATATGGCCCTGATGATTCGCCCCGTCTACGACCCGGTAAAAGCCGGTGCGCTAGGCATTACCAAAGCGCAAATGATGCAATCTGTCAAGTCTATCAGTGACGGGACTCCCGTAGGAATTTATCGGGATAACGAAAAGAAAGTACCCGTATTACTGAAATCGGAAGGAGTCCATATTACAGACGCCCGGTCTTTAGGTGATTTTTCTGTTTGGAACGGAGAACATTCAGCACCTCTGTCGCAAGTGACGGAAAAGATTGAAACCACTTGGGAGTTTCCACAGATACGTACCTATAACCGCCAGTTATCCATGGCCGCCATGTGCGGAGTAAAACCGGGACACACCATGGCCGAAGTACATGGAGAAATACGGAAAGAAATAGAAGCCATAGAATTGCCCGAAGGGTATACCTTCTTTTGGGACGCCCAATACAAAGACCAAGGTGAAGCAATGCAGGCCATTGCCAAATTCTTTCCTTTGGCTTTCTTGATGCTGGTCGTGATTTTGGTAGCCTTATTCGGCAATTTCCGTCAACCGGTCATTATCCTATGTGTGCTTCCGCTCTCCCTTATCGGGGTAGCTGTAGGTATGCTGCTCACCGGGTTTGATTTCGGATTCTTCCCCATCGCCGGATGGTTGGGGCTGCTGGGTATGATTATCAAGAATGTCATCGTACTGTTGGATGAAATAAATATACAGCGCAGGAACGGTGTCACTCCTTATACAGCCGTCATAGAGGCCACCGTATCCAGAACACGTCCTGTACTGATGGCAGCTACCACTACGATTCTGGGAATGGTTCCTCTGTTATTCGATATAGCGTTTGGAGGAATGGCAGCCACTATCATCTTCGGGCTGACATTCGCTACGTTATTGACATTATTTGTAACACCGGCACTGTATGCCATATTTTATAAGATTAAGTAATCGTACTATCACCCTCAAAATAGATATAGCTCATGAAAAAAATTAATATACTGTTTATCTTTATTTTTAGTGTTCCGTCCGCTACTTTCGCCCAACAAAGTGATTTATTGGAAAAGTACAGGTCAATGGCTGTAGAATACAACCATGACCTGAAGGCGGCGGATAAACATATCTCGGCCAGTATCGAACTGGAGAAAGCTGCCCAGAAGGACTTGCGTCCCAAACTATCGGGTGACGCCAACTTTCAATATACCGGCAATCCCATCCAGCTCACTCTGAACCTGCCCAGTATGCAGAATCCGTTGACCTTCGAAGGTAAGGATATGAAATACGGCGCCTCTCTCAGCCTATTGCAACCGGTCTATACAGGCGGCCGTCTACTGGAAACCATCCGAATGGCAAAGCATCAACATAGTCTGGCAGCACATCAGGCGGAATATTTCCGTTCCGCCGTGTGCTACCAAACCGATATGCAATACTGGAACACCGTAGCCCGTGCCGAACTTCTGCAGGTAGCCACCGACTATCGGAACTCCATCGCCTCACTCACTCAAACCATCCGTGAACGGGTGGAGGTAGGCTTGGTGGACCCACAAGACCTGCTCATGGCAGAGGTAAAGCTAAACGAAGCCGAATACCAATTGCTTCAGGCAAAAAGCAATCTTGAAACCGGAAGAATGGCGTTCAACTCGCTGATTGGGCTGGAACTAAATGAACCGACGGAAGTGGAAGACACTATTCCTTCCATCGTCATGAATGAACAGTTATGGAGTTTGAACGGCTCCAACCGGCCGGAATTAAAAATGGCATACGACCAAATCAACATAGCCGAAAGTTCAAAGAAACTGACAGACTCCAAATATAAGCCGCAACTTTATGTCGGCATAGAGGGAAGTTACTCCTCACCCGGATATAACTTCAAATCCGACCTTGACCCCAATTATGCTGTTTATGCCAAACTGTCGGTTCCTATTTTCGAATGGGGAAAACGGCGCAATGAGAAACGGGCGTCTTCTTTCCAAGTCGGTGCGGCTACCGATAACCTTCATCAAGTAAGTGACCATGTGAACCTTGAGGTCCAGACCGCCCGCGTTTCGTTATCCCAAGCAATGGAACAAGTACAACTGACCGGAAACTCACTGGACAAAGCGCGCCAAAACGAACGCATGGCATTGGAAAGATATGCGGAAGGAAAAGTGTCAGTAGTGGAGGTGATAGAGGCACAGAACTACCGGCAGGCCTCACAAACCAATTATGTGCAAGCCAAAGTATCCGCACAAGGATATTATTCCACACTGCTGAAAGCATTGAATAAATACTAGAAAGTGATTATTATTCTATAAAATATTGTAGCTTTGTTCACATGAAATGGAATGCTATATTATACGGCCTTTTGTTCTCAGGGTTAGGAGTCTTCTCCTATCTCCTGCTAGCCAATTATTCCGAATTACCACCTCAGGTAGCGGATATGCTTTATTCCAAAGGCGCCTTTATCTTTTTCATAGCCGCCTTCAATGTCCTCGGTTACTCCACCTTGCGGCTTAGCTCCTGGTTAAATAATCAGTATGCACTGAACCTCCGCAAACGCTGGAAAATCATCATGATTTATATAGCCGTAACACTGCTGTTCCTTCTACTGAACTATAGTCTGCTGATTGTCGGGAAGCTTTTGGTGGGTTCCTACAACATCTTTATTTTTCCCAATGGCGGTTGGCGCATCCTCATTCTGGTGTGGCTGGTAGAATTAGTAATCGTGGGACTACTTCTATCCAATCGTTCCATTCAGAATACATTAAGATTGCAACAGGAAGCCGCCGAACTGCAAAAGGAAAACAATACAGCCCGCTATGCCGCCCTGCAAAACCAACTTAATCCGCACTTTCTGTTCAATAGTCTCAACACGCTGATTGCCGAGATAGAATACAATCCAAGCAATGCTGTCCGTTTCACCAAACACCTGTCCAGCGTCTACCGCTATGTCCTTCAAAGTCAGGATAAAGCCTTGGTTCCTCTAAGTGAAGAATTGGATTTTATGAAATCCTATCTCTTCCTGCACGAAGTACGGTTAGGAAACTGCATCAACTGTGAATGTTTTATTCCCGATGACTATTCTGATGCCATGCTCCCACCCCTGACTTTGCAACTACTGGTGGAAAATGTCATTAAACATAACTCCATCACCCAAAGCAAACCCATGCAAATCAGCATAGGAATAGAGAATAATTACCTGATAGTAAACAACCCAGTCCAACCTAAAAAGAGCAACGAGTCCTCTTCGGGAGTAGGATTAGAAAATCTTTCCAACCGCTGCAAACTGATGCTCGGCGAGGAAATCATAGTCATCAAAGATAATCATTTATTTACTGTAAAAGTACCTTTAGGATATGAGTAAACTGAACGCAATCATTATAGAAGATGAAGTACCCGCAGCACGTCTGCTACATTCCATGATTACCCGTCTGCGCCCGCAATGGACACTGACCATCATACCGGGTAGTGTGGACGAAGCTGTAACTTGGTTTAAAGAAAATCCACAGCCCGACCTTATCTTCCTCGATATCCAACTGGCAGACGGAAACGCATTCGATTTTCTTTCGGCTGTGCATCCTTCCTCTGTCATTATTTTTACGACTGCTTACGATAAATATGCCATCCGTGCATTTACCGTAAACAGCGTAGATTATATACTGAAGCCTATCGATGAAACACGACTGCTTGATGCCATCATCAAATACGAGACTTTACAAAACAAGGGAATCCCCCAACCCCAAGAATATCTGGATACTTTGCTGGACACCCTGCAACATAAAGAAAGACGTTACCGCACGCGTTTCCTCATTTATGGCGCCGACCGTTTCTGGTCACTCCAAGTAACGGACATCGCCTATTTTTATTCTGAAAACAAAGTTACTTTTGCCGTCACCAAGAAAGGACAGGAACACATTATCGACCTATCCCTAAACAAACTGATGGAACAACTGGACCCTGAACAGTTCTTCCGTGCCAACCGCCAAATCATTATCAGCATTGACTCCATAGACCATGCCGAACCTTACTTTAACGGTAAGATAGTAGTCAGCGTCCTTCCTCCTTATAAATCACAAATCACCATCAGTGAAGAAAAACTTTCTTCTTTCAAGTTATGGCTTAATTATTAAAACCGTAACTTATCACATTCTTTTGAGGGTAACATTTTACAATATATGTATGGGCTTATGCGTACGTACATGTAGCCCGATGCGGACGTACGTGTAGGCTTATGCGTATATACGTGTAGGCCGATGCCACCGTATGTGTAGGCCGATGCGTACGTCCACTCACCACCCCCCATCAATAAGGCGTTTCAGCAGTCAATGAAAGGAGGAAGGAAGAATCACCTCACATGATTGGTTTTTGCATTCGGGAAATATTGCTTTATCCGCTTGCACATCCATGCATAACTTTCCTCACCTACCGAGTCGTCTGCACGAAACATAACGGAAGCATTCTTACCATATTTTTTCTGATAATGCTTCAATGTCTTCCAACTGATATTATATATACGTTCTTTCGGCTCATTACCTACGGCACCAATCAATAACTCGGTGCCATCTATACCAAACTTTCTCGGACCAAATACACTTACCATATACGGGCAAACTTCATCCACGTCACTAACTCCTTTTGCCACATATTCTTCACACAAATCATCTAATGCCGACTTTATATCCTTCAGCATCTGAAGCACTAATTGCTTGTCCGACTTCACATCATACACTAAGCGTAGAAAATGAGGTTCATCCTTTCCATTCTGACGAACGTCAGCTTCACGAGCAGAACGCAATCGTTCCGCTACTGCCCGGCGAACATCAAAGGGCCTTTTGCGATAATCATTATCAAACAAAACCTCATTGTTACCATTGATAAAGATTCGATGCACTTGCGTCGTACGCCATATATAGCACCCCTCCGGGGTGCGATGATGTTCCCACCATGCATCCGATTTCTCTTTAAAGAATTTAGTCATTGAAGCAATCTCTTCAGTCATCCTGCTTTGTGCCGCCGTGTCTTGAAGCAGTGCATCCTGTGCCACAACTTCCACTTGCGACAACATTTGTTTTTCACTCATTTCGGGCTGTGCAAAAGCATATACCACCCCTGCTGCCACGGGAACAGCCAGCAATATACGTAGCCGTACCCATCCGTTACTTCTTTTTTTAAGCATCATGCCAATACGATTTTTAAGTTTACTATGATCGAAGCCATTGGCCATAGAGTAGAGCCTTGTGCCAACAGCTTTTTTTACTAATAATAATTGGTATTGAACCATATTTACCCCCGACAAAATTACTCCTTCATCGGCCTCATATTCGTGCAAATCACGCAATTCCTTCCACAATACCCACGTCATCGGGTTGAACCAGTGGAAAATAAGCAGGCAATGCATCCATCCCAAATCCAATGTGTGGTAGTAAGACAAATGCATCTTTTCGTGTATCAGAATGAGTGAACCATCTTGCCGGTAATCTTCTTCAGACATCACAATATATTTCCACCAACTAAAAGAACATACTTCCCCAGGAATAATCACTAATCGAAATTTTCCTTCTCTCTGCACCGGCTTACCATAGATAAGATGCCACAACCGCCCGAAGGAATAAGCAAAGAACAAAAATACGCCAACGGCACCCATACCATACAAGAGACTCACAACGGTCAAAAGAGACAGACCATATATTTCTTCTGCTTTTCCTTGTTGAAGCGATAAATATTCTGCTCTTGTATCCCATCCGCTTTCTGTCGGGAATCCGGCAACAACCTTTGGACCATCCGATGGCGTTTCTTCAAGTATTTCCCCTACCATCATGACTGACTGTTGAACCGGCGAGGGGACACTGACCGATACAGGAATTAGAGGTATGAGCCAACAAAGCACTGTTCCCACCCAAAAAGCCCAACGGCTAAAACGAAAATGAGTGATGTCCTTCAACAATGTGATATACAACATTGTAAAAAGAAACAGGCAAACACTACTCTTTAGAATGAAAAACAAGAAAATTCCCATAAACACCTCCTTATCCTCTGCCTTTTTCGATGCGGGCTATCAAGTCCTTTAATTCATCCAGTGGCATCCGTTCTTCTTCTATCAATTGAGACACCACATTTATATAAGAATTATCATAAAATTGTGAAACCACTTCGTTCAATGCAGAACCTTTGTATTCGGACTCGCTTATAATAGGATGATACTGATATGTATTCCCATAAACTTTGTATCCCACAAAGCCTTTTTCTTCCAGTCCGCGCACCAATGTGGATACGGTATTATAATGCGGTTTCGGTTCATTATACAATTCGAGTAAATCACGGACAAACATAGGGCCTTTGCTCCAGAACATCCGCATAATCTCTTCTTCTTTAGGGGCTAAACGTTTCATAAAAGCTAACGGTTTAAAGTTCTGAGGCGAATATAACTAATTAAAATCAATAAACAACTAATCTAATTAGTTATACTACTATAATTATTAGTTATTAACTACATTGTTTTAGTTTAATAGGATTATTAACAAAACAAGTCCGGCACAGTTATTCATCAACCTGCCGGACTTCTTTTGTTATGAGCCTCCTTTTATTTCCTTCTAAGAATTGGAATCTGAATATTGAACGAACTTCCATCCTGCTTCATATTCAATGGAGTAATGGAACAAGCCGAATAAAGAACAATCGGATCATCATTTTTATCCAACACTAATTGAGGCCGTTCCAACCGATCCACCTCCATACGCTTTCCATTTTTCAAGATAATTTCTTTATTCATAAACAAAGAATGCTCAGGAAGTTTCCAATGTATGCCATCTTCAGAATACATCATAGCCAACCCCGGTTTGCCTTTTGTAAATCCACCGGTAAAATCTTTAAAAACGGCATAGAAACAGTTGTCTTTCCGGTGATACCATACAAACGGGTCTTCGGCATTCAACTTCTGGTTATCCCCCGTTTCAAACTCAAACACATAGTCATCCTGCACAATAAAAGGACCTTCGGGAGCATCGGCTATAGCCACTCCATGCACACCACGCCAAGTAGGATCATAAACATTTCCTTTAAAATAAAGATAATATTTCTTTTTTAAAGGATGATATACCACTGCCGGATTGACCAAAATGAGATTATCAGGCTTGGTTACGGTTCCTTCAGGTGAGGGTTCCAGCACATTATCAGGCTTCACCCTTGTACGCGGAGCAAGCAGGGGTTGCTCATTACATGAAAATTTACCTTCCAGTAATTCTTTTATGGAATTAAAGCAAAGCACTCCCAACTTTTGATTTTGCTGGAGCCTGTCCCTCCTGCTTAACTTTCCCTTTACATAAGCACCCTCACCCGGATCCACCGTAGCGCAATAATACAAATAGTACTTTCCGTTATATCTCTTGACATGCGGATTGTGAACCGACTGTGAATCCCATGAACGGCTATCCGGATGATATCCATCTTTGTTATAGACAATACCTATATCTTTATATCCCCCATAAGGAGAGTCGGACACGGCTACTCCAATCATCGAACCCAGCAACCAAGCGTCTATAAATCTAGGGTGCTCCGGTCCTGATTCCATAGCGGAATAAAATAAATAATACTTTCCATCTTCCTCTGCCTGAATAGCCGAACCACACCAAATAAAATGATCCTTCAATGAGAAAGCGGAAAAGCCGGACGGAAATTCCGAATCTCCCCGTTGAATCAATTCCAAATTGACCGGACCGGCCTGCCAGGTATGTTGCGCCCACCCTTGCAACAAAGCAAGGAAGGCGAAACAAACAAATAGTATTTTTCTTTTCATATTCATCACTGACAGATTATTCATTACTGATTTTCTTGCAATAATTTACTCCTAACACATCATAATGCTGCCGGATGCTCTCCAAACGGGTACAGAATCTTCCATAATCCTTATTTTCCTTTTTACTCCACGCCACCTCGGACAAAGCTGCCACACGCGGATAAAGCATATACTCCATCTCATCAAGCGCCGACATATACTCCGTCCACAAATTGGCCTGCACTCCTTTAATATGTTTGGCCTCATCCACACTCAGGGCTTCAGGAACCGGATGATAATGATAAGCTTTCTCCAAGGTAATCACCCGATTGGGATTTCCAATTTTCTTTTCATTGACTTTAGACTGAAGGCAATTGAAATACATATAAATATTAGGAGACATAATGACATCATATCCGGCTTTCGCGGCATGAATTCCCCCTTTCTCTCCCCGCCATGACATCACAGTAGCACGTTGCGGAATGCCTCCTTCCAATATTTCATCCCAACCGATAATTTTCTTTCCTTTAGCATTGAGATAGTTCTCAATCCGATTGATGAAATAGGTCTGTAATTCAGCCTCCTTTGTCAAATGTTCCTGCTTCATTCGCTCCTGACAGTGTACACAATTCTTCCAACGGATGCGTGGAGCCTCATCCCCACCTAAATGGATATAACTGGAAGGAAATAGTTCCACCACCTCATCCAAAATATTCTGCATAAAGGTAAAAGTAGACTCCTTGGTACAATAAATATCATTGAAAACACCCCAACGGCCTTCCACTTCGAAAGGGCCTCCCGTACAGGAATATTCAGGATAAGCAGTCAGTGCCGCTACGCTATGTCCCGGCATTTCTATCTCAGGAATAATTTCCACAAAACGCTTCTTTGCGTATGCTACTACTTCCTTAATGTCTTCTTGTGTATAGAATCCGCCATAGCGTTTGGTATCCCACTCGGTAGGATTATCCCACATATATCCCACAATCGTTTTCTTACGGTAACCGCCAACGGTAGTCAGTTTGGGATATTTCTTGATTTCGATACGCCACCCCTGGTCATCAGTCAAATGCCAGTGAAGGATATTCAATTTATGAAAAGCAAGCAAGTCAATGTGACGCTTTACATCTTCCTTCGGAATAAAGTGGCGGGAAACATCAAGCATCACTCCGCGATAAGAGAATGCAGGCGAATCTTCTATCACCACACAAGGAATATTCCATTTTACTTTTTCCGCCACCAGCCGGTCACTTTCAATGGCAGCAGGCAATAATTGGCGCAAAGTTTGAAACGCATAGAAAATGCCTTTAGGGGTCTTGGCATCTATATGGATAGAAGATGAAGAGACTGTCAGCCTGTATGATTCCTCATTGGGAAGCGATGTGTTAAGCCGGCAACGGATTACATTGGAAGAACGGGGGGTAGAAGAGACCTCCAATGAGAACCCGGCAGCCCTGTCAAACAACTCATTCCAGAAAGATACAGCATTACGCATCTCCTCGTTATCTACTGACAAAGTAATTACAGTTTTGTCATTTACCGTAAAGTTGCCTCTTTTTTCGATACACTTCTGCGGCATCGGGATAATGGATACCGATGCCTGCAAAGTACCGAACAACAACACTAAAAATGAAAAGGTTAGAATTAATTTCTTCATGGTTTATTTTTATTTGTTGGATAATTCGGACTATATAAAAGATTCTTATTGCGGATGACCAACTTGCCATCTTTCACCCACTCCTCTCCTCTTTCCTGCAAATGTCCGGCCATCGCTTTCCGCATCTTTTCCAATGTTTTTCCGGAAGCCTTGACTTTTGACAAATCATGCAATTCGTATGGGTCTTTTGACAAATCGAACAATTGTTCCTCACCTGTACGGAAAAACCAGATATACTTTATTTTTCCATCCGTCAAGGCACACCAATAATTATCCGCCCAATAAGCGGTGGAATGTTCTATATCAATATATTCACGCCAGGGAGCTTTCTCTTTTTCCAATAAAGGAAGTAAAGACAGACCGTCCATTTCTTCCGGAATCCGGCAGCCGTTCAATGCCAGGAAAGTAGGAAGCAAGTCGCGTAACTCCACCGGAGCCTCTATTTTTTCACCGGGTTTCAGGCTACTCTTCATGTTTTCGGGTAACTTGACAATAAAAGGAATAGCTGCCGAGCCTTCATAAGCATACGTTTTACGCCACAAATGATGATCTCCCAACATATCGCCATGATCGGCAACAAAGCATATCAACGCATTGTCATACATCCCTTTCTTTTTCAGTTCATCCACGATACGCCCTACCTGCTCGTCAATAAAAGTAACCGAAGCGTAATAATACTTACGAGAATTCCGGGCATATTCCACTCCATAGTTTCCTACAGCCGCTTCAGGATTTTTTTCGGGATGAGTATCTATTGCCAGATCCTTGCACCAGTCACCTACAGCAGGGGCGGGTATTTCTCTGCCCTCATACTTATCCACTATTCGCTGAGGGGGATCATACGGACTATGCGGGCGGGCAAAAGATACTTTCAGGAATAAAGGCTGTTCAGAAGAATAACCTTTTATCGCCTCCACCGCCCTGTCTCCTGTCCATACAGTAGGATGCAACCGTTCGGGCAAAGCATACGCTTTCGCTCCGTGGGCATTCCACTCCACCCCCGTACTGTCGGGATTCAGACCGAAAGCCTGCGTATTGAACCATTTACGATAATCACTCATAAAATAAGGAGACTCCACACGTCCGCTTTCATCCAGGATAGTCGCTTCGAATCCATGCAACACATTCTGCGGATGCCAATGCATTTTTCCTATTCCCAATGTGTGATAACCCAAGTCTTTTAACATCTGCGGCATTTCATATTGATAATGCTCCGCCACTTGTCCATATCCTAACAAGCCATGATGCCAGGGAGACATACCCGTGAGCATACCCGCACGTGCCGGAGTACTGCTTGGAGCAGCAGTATAGGCATTACAAAACAAATGTCCATCGGCCGCCAAGCGATCCACATTTGGAGAAATCACAGCTTCATTTCCCGCACACCCCAATGCATCCCAACGTTGTTGGTCAGTCATTATCAAGATGATATGCGGTTGTTTCTTTTCCGGTTGTGCAGCCTGTCCGGACATAGCGGACAAAACAAGGCTACCGGCCATACACCATCCTACATAGTTATACTTTTTCATTACTTATCAGTTTTTAGAAAATAAAATATCCAATTCCGCTACCCCCATGCTCTTTTGGCCACCTACTGTTGACAATGCACGGAAACGGATATAGCGTCCTTTATGCGTCTGCCGGAAAATCACCTGCTGTTCTACAGGATTGTTCTGAATATTGGCAAAGTCTCCACAGGCTGCCTCCTCCCATCGGGTTCCATCCAAAGAAATTTCAACCCTATATTTTACAATGATTCCATTAGCCCATCGTGCCTGATCGGGCAGATAACTTATACCGGTTATTTCCTTTTCTGATTTCAAGTCAACCTCAAGCATGTCTTTTCCAACCCAAGTTGTATGCTGGTTTTCATCAAAGACAAGTGTACCGGCTTTATCAGGCAAGGTGCTCCAGTGAGCCTTACTACCGGTAAAGGTACGCGTAGCAGTTGTTGACTTTTTCTTTCCGTCCACCGCTACCGCTTTAATAATCCGATCACCGTCTGCCGGAACAGGCGACTGGTAACGAGAGCTTACACCCGGTTGCGGTTCTTTACCATCTGTAGTATAATAGATAGAAGCATCCTTATTGCTGCATACCAACTTCACCTCTCCATCCTTATTTCTGGTAATCACAGGAGCATCCAGCGGAGTTTCCGCTTTAAAGACCTGTATTTCTGCCAGACAAGGTGCCTCCCATGCATCTGTTATCCGTATTCGCAGACGTGAAGCAGTAACTTCGGGAAAACGCAGAATCCGTTTATAACCGATAGTAGTCTGTTCATCCAATTTCTGCCAATTTCCATTATTAAAATATTCTACAACAAACTGTTTTACTCTTTGCCCTTTCTCAATAAACTCTTGTAACAGTAAACGGTTGAAAGTTAATTCTTTTCCAAAATCCACTTCCAGTACAGGTGTTTTTGTATCAGCTTCCCAATATGTACTTCGATTACCATCCAAAGCATATTTCAATTTCTTGCTGTTCCCGCCTATCGTCTTCATCTTCTTATCAACAAGATTCTTCTTTAGTTCAGAGGTATATCGCCGATGCCATTCTACCAAGCGCAAGGAATCCTGCTCAGGAATCAACCCCTCCTGATTGGGAGTCAGATTAAGCAATAACAAGCTGTTACGCCCCACACTCTCATAATAAATATCGGTCAATTTGGACAATGACTTCAGTTTATGATCCTCCGAGGCATGATAATACCAACCGGGGCGGACAGATACATCGGTTTCTGAAGGAATCCATAACGTACCATCCGCATGTCCACGCATCCACTGCTTACCATTTGGTATTCCCTTATCATAAAGCTCCGGCTTTCTCACTGTACTCCAATGCTCTTCCAAAGCATATCCTTCCTCATTGCCTACCCAGCGGATGTTCTGTGCACTTCCCCCATGCACCACACAGTTGGGTTGCAATTCATATACCATTTCAGTCAAAGATTCCCATGGGTAGTAATCTGCGGCAATCTTTCGGGTATGTAAGGAATCTGTACTATAATAACCGCGACCCCCATTGGCGCCATCAAACCAAAACTCATACAATTCCCCATAATTAGTCAGCAATTCGCGCAACTGATTGCGGAAATAAGTGATGTATTCCGGTTTTCCATAATCAGGATGGTTACAATCCCAAGGAGAAAGGTACAGCCCCACTTTCATTCCATATTCATGACAAGCATCTACAAATTCGCGTACCAAATCGCCTTTTCCGTTTTTCCACGGAGAATTCTTCACACTGTATTCCGTATAAGCCGACGGCCACAAACAAAACCCGTCATGATGCTTGGCGGTAAGAATCACTCCTTTCAGCCCCGCTTCCTTGCAAGTCCGTATCCATTGACGACAATCCAACTTAGTCGGCTTAAAGATGGCAGGGGACTCATTGCCATACCCCCACTCCATGTCCGTATAAGTATTCACACTAAAATGAACAAATGCCGTTGTTTCCATCTGCTGCCACTGCAACTGTACCGGTGTAGGTACAGGCAAGGTCTGTGCCTTTACCGGAAAGCATAAAACTCCCAATATGGCACTTAATAAAAATGTCTTATTCATTATCTTTATTTTACAAAGTCAGTATCGTTATATTGGATTTGCAATTTCTTCAGTTCTGCCTGCATATCGGTCAATACGCCACTATAAGCAGGATCATTGATTACATTATGCATCTCGGCAGGATCTTTTTCCAAGTCATAAAGTTCCCATGCATCAATGTCATTGTAGAAGTGAATCAATTTATAACGGTCTGTACGCACTCCATAGTGACGCTTCACCATGTGTTCGGCAGGGTATTCATAAAAATGATAATATAATGAGCGGCGCCAGTCGGCAGGCTTCTCCCCTTTCAGTAGCGGCAATAAAGATACTCCTTGAATATCATCGGGAACCTTGACACCTGCCAATTCCAAAAAAGTAGGTGCATAATCAATATTCTGTACCATTTCGGTTATATCACCTTTCCGGTCAAATCCTTTCGGCAAACGCATTATCAACGGAGTACGCATGGATTCCTCGTACATGAAACGTTTATCAAACCATCCGTGCTCTCCCATATAAAATCCTTGGTCTGATGTATAGACGACTAATGTATTATCCAACAACTCGTTTTCTTTCAGATAATCAAGCACACGCCCTACATTATCATCCAGTGATTTGACTGTTTTCATATAGTCGCGTATGTAACGTTGGAATTTCCAATTAGCCAACTCCTTTCCTTGCAGATTCTTCTGATAAAAATCATCAATCACAGGACCGTAGAATGCATCCCATGCCGCACGCTGTCCTTTATCCATACGTCCAATAAAGCTTTCATATAATGATTTCAAACGTGTTTCCTTGTCAGGACGGAGCATCTTCAAGTCATAAATCATATCCATATCTTTCACAATACTCATCTCCTGAGCTGCGGCAGCTTCACGTCCCTCATAATCGTCAAAGAAATTATCGGGCAAAGCAAATTCTTTATCTTCGTATAAGGCCAGATTACAGGTATCCGCCATCCAATTACGATGAATTGCCTTATGGTGAATGAGCAGACAGAAAGGCTTGTCTTTATCCCGTTTATTTTCCATCCAGTCTATGGCATCATCGGTAATCAAGTTAGTGATATACCCATGTTTCTGAATGGTATCATTGGTTTGTGTGATGAAATCCGGATTATAATAATCACCTTGTCCGGGAACTATTTCCCAATAAGTAAAGCCTGTCGGCAAACTTTCCAAATGCCATTTGCCGATTAATGCCGTCTGATAACCCGATTTCTGCAATAGTTTCGGAAAAGTCTGCTGCGAGGAATCGAATACACAGGTAGAGTTATCATAGAATTTATTGGCACAACTATGTTTACCCGTAATCATACAAGCTCGGCTGGGCCCACTCAACGAATTTGCGACAAAACTGTTTGTAAAACGTACCCCTTCATTAGCTATCCGATCTAAGTTGGGCGTATCCATATAACGTTTGTCATAGCAACTCATCATTTGAGCCGTATGATCGTCTGTCATAATGTAGACAATATTCAAAGGTTTTTCTGTTACCGGCTCCGTACAGCTGGTCAATGCGGATAAAGATAATATCCCGCCATAAAGTAATTTGTTACAATGTTCCATAAATGGTAATGACTTAAAGTTTTAAAATAGAGGATTCCTTTGTCGCCAAACAATCGGACCTTCTATTTATATGGCAATCGGGAAAGGGATGTTCCTAAAAAAATAAAATGTTTTTTTGAAAATTGTATTTTGAGACAGGGCAAACGTTCAATAATTTACACAACCTTTCGTGGAAGGAATATAGCGCATTTCTATAATGATTGTATCATGATGTTGCGAATGCCTCTACTGTATAGTCTTAAGAGACTTGCAAAGGATATAAAAGTTATGCTTCTTCGCCTTATGAGCAAGCCTTTTCTTCCTTACTGGTAAATCCTTTCTTGCAGTTATATACTATAGTCTCCGCCAATGGACTATACAGTCCATTACAGTCGTCTATACAGTCCATTATAGTAGACCCTACAGTCCACTAGCGGAAACTGTAGTAGATAACCTGACAAAAAGAGTTAACGATAAGGCAAAAAAGCCTTAGTATTCCCTATGTTTCCTGATAACCGGCTGTGCCTACGAAACATAGTAGATAGGCGCAATCTCACATGTATTACACGGATGAAAGACATGAATGGCACAAAAGATACCTTTTTTAGTGGAAAATGAGAGCAATGCCCTCACTTTTTCCCTTATCTCTCACCTGTATCTCTCATCATTGAAACGCCTTGTATATATGGGTTTCAGAGAAATAGGTGAGAGCATGAGAGATAAAACACAAACATAAAATTAATAGAGAGAATCAATACAATTACAACCACCTGCGCAGACTGTTGATTCAAAAGGCATATAATATCGCTTACCGTCATGGGTAAACACTTTTGGATCCGGATTGGCTGGAAGAAGGTATAGAATTCATATCCCCAGCCATAAATACAGGTTTCTTCATAGAAGCGATTTCCTTTAATATCATTTCAGCAGAAGTTTCCTGATCGGCAGGAGTCAATGAAAAATAAGTGGCTAAAAATATATATTTCTCATATTCTACAATTAATAGCACACGAGCTTCTTCGTGCTCGGGCAATTGTGCACATTATAGTACATGATACGCAAACTGTCACCATGATCGAAAGCATAAGCTTTCCCCACACATAAAACGCACAATAAACACATTAATACACATTTCATCTTCCCTTTATTTATATAGATTAAACCTTACTATTTTAAAATCGCCACTAATAAAAAGATTAAAACAAATACTCTTCTTCCGGCAGATTGGACCCTACTTCATCAAAAGGCAGCCGTGGAAAGTTCTTGATATATTGAAACACTTTAGCATCCGGTTTGAATCCTTTTAATGGATCTGAAGAATCCACAAAACCCGGATCTGAATTTGTTACCCAATTATTATGTAAATCCAGCCACTCCGTGCGTCCATGTACCACATTACCTATCTTATAGAACAAATTTCCTTCTATCACATTTCCTTCCGGATAGGAAGCATCATTCTCCCAATATTTGCTTAATGAAGGGTAGGCAACACTATATGGTGGATTCTGATAATTGACAGCTTGCAAGCGCTGGTCTATCACTCCACCGGGGGCTATCATACCTTTTCCCCAGTTCTGCATACGGTTATCTACATGTATGGCGACCGGAGAATCAATAAAAATATTATTTGAATAATGATTATCATGCCCTCCACCTATAAGTACAGGCAAAGAACCGGCCTTATAATAAATATTTCCATAAACGGTTGCCCCACAAGCCCCATCATCATGATAAGTGGCCGTAACACGATGGCGAGGACTTAATTCATGAAAATAGCAATAGCGGATTATATTTCCTTGTTCTGAAGGATCACGGCCATAATATACCGCACCTTGATCATCCACTTCACTACATACGTTCGTTATATTGCACAATTCTATGACATGATTATTACCATGAAACAGGATTGCCATACTGGGAGCATCATAGATGTCACATTTAGAAACATGATTGCCCACGCCGTCTATCCATATACCGGGGCGATAGGACTTCTCAATCCGGTTATAATGATGTATCCGGCAATTCTCCACATAGTTTCCGGCAGGAGTTAACGAAGCCCTGTCTCCTCCTCCCAAGCTGATACCTCCGGCACCCACATTATAAATATGACAATCCACCACACCATTCTCTGTTCCACCCTCACGGTCAAACAATATATTCTGATAAATCGTTCCCATTAAATCACCTACCACACGAGAAGCAGGTTCTCCTCCTAGCTTATGCCCTTGCTCGTTACCTGCCAACAAAGTTCCTTTCCCTATGGATATGCCTACTCCACCCATATTGCGTATAACACAATTCTTTATCAAAGCGTGATGAGTATTCTCCATATAAATACCTATGTGACGACCATACTGGAAAGTGATGCCTTGCACTACGACATCTTTACAATTCTCAATCGCCAGCAATGGGCCTTCCAATATAGAAACTTGCAGATTATTCACCTTTTCATCGGGAAGATAAACATACATCTTCCCCCGTGTGGCATCCATTACATATTCACCCGGTTTGTCCAGTTCTTCCAACAAATTCAAGGCGAACCATTGACGCCAAGGCGCTCCGGTCATAAAGCCATATACCGTATGCTGTGCCGTATGAATAGTTTTCCGCAATGTGTCTATCCTTGCCACACGAATCATATCATCGGCATAACCATGTGCAAAATATCCGCTTATCCACATATTCTCTATATTTCTCCAATGAGACGGACGCTCTTCGGCATAACCAAATATGGGATAAGGTGCTTCCTTCCCATCTTTAGCAATGCCCGATTCATCTATTTTACCAATCAATACGGTAGAGTCATTCGGCCAACGAGAAATATGCAAAGGCTGTCCATCTGCAAAAACTTCAGTCCATGCCGCCTCGCTAGGACGTCCGAATCCTGTGGCGTGCAAATCAGCCATAGCTATTCCAAGTTTTTTTAAATCTATTTCTTTCACCAATTTCTTGACTTGCGGTTGTAGAAGATTCAATACAGACTGGTCTTTTACTGATTTAAAATGTTTTCCGGCTATCTGTGTACCACCTGAAATAATGACTCTCTCATCTTGATAAGGGTGAATCGAAATATTATCCCGGTTTATTTCTATAGTTGCGGTTTGTTCATATGTACCTGCACGAAGTATGATTTCAGCACTCTGAGGAGAATTTGTTTCCTTAATTCTTTCAAGAGCCGTTTGAATACTCTTCAAAGGATGTGACAAAGTGCCTTCGGCAGAATCGTTTCCTTTAGGAGACACATAAAAAGTTACATCATTTGCAGAAATTCCGCAAACAGAAAGAAGCAGCAAGCCTGCCAATATAATTTTTCTTATTTTCATTGTTTATTTATTCTATAATTTCACCTATTAATTATCTTCCCCAATATTTGGCAATACTTATTGACAACATAGATGCTAATAAAATTCTTGTACTATTCATGACCATATAACTTTATTTTTTATTTATCGAAAAGTCCGTTTATGCTTCCTAGTACTTCTTACATATATATTTTTTAATGGATTAAAAACCATCGTTTGATATTCTATAGCACAATCCGAACAGAGTATAAGTTATTTTTTCGTCTCTACATTGAAATCGTTCCAGCCACTAACTTTCCCTAGTACTCTTTTCCCCAGTTGCTTCACTTTCATATTGGGCTTACCGGAATAGATTTCCTTAACCTGAACTCCCATACCTGCAAGTCGGACAACATATTCTTCATCCGTTTGTGTGGAGAAAGTCAAGACATTATCCTTTCCTGTCTTAGCAAGTACTTTCTTGCCATCTCTGTATCGCAACACCTCACATTTCCTATTGCCCCAAGGATTCTGTATCCTACACGGATTCCCTTTCAAACTCTTTATGCCGACTTGTGTTACCTCAGCTTGGCCATTTCTACCAGCAGAAACTACAAATGCCCCTCTTGCCAACAAAGTAAATGACATAGGAATAGAATCCCATACAGAAGGCACAGCAGGAAATACTCTGATTTTCCCCTCGTTACTTTGAAGCATCATTTCATTTATGCCCGTACAATAATTACTCATTGGCTCCATGCCACACTGAAAGAAATCATGCGAACGTATCACATAAGCATCCTTCAACAAATTGTGCACAGAGGCAAGGTCGTAAATATTGTCAGGATAACCGGTCACATTGTGCATCAATCCTTGCGGATACATCTGATGCACATTCACCCCATTCCATATATACTTCAAGGCCGCATCCCCCTCTCCCATTCGCGCGGCTATCTGCGGATAAGGATAATGCGCGTTACACTCGTCGTCGTGCTTCAACAGATTCACAACAGCTTTTCCCAAGCGAGTGTCTTTATCATCCATGCCAATCAGCCCTGCCGGAAAAACTACAGCTCCACCGTTACCCCAAATCCACGGAGAATAACGTTTTTCCGTATAATACTCCTCGGCAGGAGAGGTAACTTCACCACATTCGCCAAACTGCTGATAGCCTCTTTCCCATAAGTGACTGAGCACGTGGCGCCACTGTTTCACCTCATTTCTGTCTACATTCAATATTTCGGCCGCACGGATACAATCCTTGAAAAGTCTTTCGATGCAGTTGCGGTCACTGATAGGATTCTTCACATAAGCGATAGGAGCCGACTCATACAAAGAAGCCTTCAGAAAATATTCATTTTTTTCTTCATCCCATTCCAACTTATCTAAATAGAAATGAGAAGTTTTCTTCATAAACGTATATGCCTTTTCTTTCAAGAAATCCTTATCTCCCGTAAATTCGTAATAATCCCAAAAGAGAGAAGCTATCTGCGAAGCAGGGGTAAAATTATTCCTCAGATAGTGCTTGTCCTTTCCCCATTGTATGCCGTTGAAGTTATGCGCTTCGGTAATGAGCAACGCATCATGCTCCGCTCCATACTCCTTTGCCAGTTCTTCGGCAAACGGTATCATCTTGAAGTATGTGTCTAGGTAAGGTTTCATCAGCCGCCAATCGTTTTGCGCACACAGTCCCCAATATTCCTGCTGCTGGTTCCAATGATGCGGTGCCCCCCAGTTGAGTACATCACGGTTCCAACGCCACAGCCCGCCATTGAAAGCTAACGGAAACTCACCTCGCGAACCTGCCGACATCAGATAGCGGCGCAGGTAATAGATATTCTCCAAATAATCATCACCCAACTTCACAAACGAATTGGACCAGAAATTGCGATACCACTCATCTTTCTCGCGACGCAATTCGTTTACCCCCTTCGCTTCCGCCTCATCAAGTAACTTCTTTGCCGCACGTACCGGATCTTCGTCCTCGCGGTCAGTCACCACGCTAATCATAATCGTGAATTTCTGTTTATCTGTCCTCCATTCGGTACGGCGCATATTCACTGTTTCCGGTTTTCCGGACGACTCCACCACCCTGCAGGCCACAGCAAAGTGCAATCCACCATCCGTTTCTTCCAATATCATTTCGCGAGCATCGGCCGCTGCACGCGTTTTGCCAAGCCCCACTGAAGGACTCTTCGCAAACCAGCCTCCATACCATCCAGTAAAGGAACGGCTACCCAGCCTTTCTAACGAAACCGTAGCTACCGAACGATCTCCCAGCATTTCAGAGTCGGGTATATTCTCACATTCCACTATCCATACATTACGATCTTGCGCCAGCCAAGTACGAATAGTTGTAGCGGAATAACCCGTAACTGCACGGTACGTATTTTCGGCATTCGCCAACGATAACCTTCCTTCAAACTCTTTCAAGTGCATCCAACTGAATACCGGCGCACCAAAATCAATCTTCAGACGAGCCGCATGCCTCAATAATGACATTCCGTATTCTTCCGGTTGTGCCTTTGTCCACAAATCATTTTTATTGATTTGCAGTTCGATGCCATTGTCGTGATTCCACACCATGCCGCCTATATCACCATTACCCATCGGAAAGCCCTCCGCTTCCAGTTGCATAGGTGAAAAATAAACGATATCATGTTTGGAAAGGTAATTGCCATTCACCTCAAAAGGAGCTGACTGCATTTTTAAATAGATATAATCCGTATTTTGCGAATTCGCTGCCATTCCTCCGGCAAGAAAAGAATACAGTATAATCTGTTTTTTTATATTCATGGTATTTACAAAATAAAGATGTACTTATCTAGACAAAAGATGTTACATACACAAACAGAAAAGACATAAAAGAGAAAGGTTCCTTATACACTCTCTTTTATGTCTTCTCCTTAAAAATGATTCTATTTTTTATATTAATATCCTATAGCCGGTTCATTAGCTATTTTACTCCAACCCGGATTTTGATAAATCGTTGAACTTTCCAAGTCGTCAGGATTTGAGGAGGTAAGTGTAAAGTTAATAGCAGAAATAGGCTCCAAATAGTTGGCCGGTATCCAAGTATAACCATTATATAACAAGTTATTCTTCTTTACAATTTGATTAACACGCAAATAGCTGCTGTTTTCTTTGTTGGATACATTAGGTTGCTTACCCGAAGAACCTTCCGGAATCAACAAACTATTACCAGATTCATCCACATACAATTTTTCCAGTTCGCCCCCCCATAAATTCAATCCTTCAACTTGATAATTTTCCACTTGGTCCAAAGCACGCCAACGCTTCAAATCACGCATACGGGTACCTTCACTCATTAGTTCTACGCGTCTTTCACGACGAATATTATATAAGGTGGGGTCTACTAACTGACCGGCAGAATACTTAGCCCAATCATTTTCTTTAGACAAATCGGTAGCAGCAATTGTCATATCGATATTATCAGACACACCTGCACGACTACGAATCTCCTTCCAATACTTTATCGCTTTTGCATCCAAGCTTCCATTTTTTTCATAGCAAGCTTCAATATAATTCAAGTTAGCTTCAACAGATCTGAAAAGAAGACATCCATACGTATTGACCGCACCAGAACCGATTACAACTTGAGCTGGGTCATAAGTCAAGAATTTACGAACCGTATAACCTGTCGGGCATCTATCATTGGTCTGCTCCAATATCTTAGGATATTTATATGTTTCATATGGATCAAGTCTTGAACAATCACTAGGAGCACCCATAAATAACTGTAAACGGTCATCTCTGTCTTTTTTAACATTTTCAATCGTCATGTCACCAACATAGCCAGAATTTGGCGCATAAATAGGCAATCCATTTTTCATTAAACATGCATCTACTAAACTACGAGTATATCCTAAATCCCCTCCTCCTTTGCAAAGATAAGAACTTACACTATGAGTAACACCCTGCACAGAACTGTATGCTCTCCAAAACAAAACCTCATCTATCGGTTCCATATCAACAGCCGAAAACATTTCAAAATAAGGATTCCAGTTATAAGGATTCGAGTCCGGATTGTATATACCGGTATTTTTTGTCAATGAAATGCAATCGGCTACTTGAGCAGAAGCATCCATTGCCTGTTCCAAAAACCAATCTACTTCCTTGTCTATATCAATAGAAAAGCCAGCATTATATTCTTGCTGTGCTCCTGGCCATCCCGGACCGCCCGGCACACGGTCTGTACCTTTATGGTATTTCAACCAGGTAGCCTCAAACAAAGCTACACGAGACTTAAACAACAATGCCACATTTTTTGTCAATCTATTCTTACCATTATCGGTAGTCAATGACATCAATTCAATAGCTCTATCTAAATCCTCTATAATAAAACGAGCCACTTTATTACGAGGCTGTCTTTTACTTTCCTCCTTCAACGCTTCTGTTTCATCAGGTAATACTTCCGTTACAATAGGAAAATCACCGAGACTTACCAATTTATTGAAATACTGGTAAGCACGCAAAAAATACATTTCTCCAATGTAATGTTTTATCATTACCCCATCGCCTTTTATACTTCCGGCCTCATACTTGGGTAATACTTGTTGGAAGAAATAATTAGCTTTACGGATTTCTGTAAAATCCCATACTCCTTTATCAGCAGGAGTACGTTTCTCTCCCGGTACCCACAACGCGGTAGAAGCGTCCGTTGCGGCCTGGTCATCCGAATCGTTATCAGTTTTTACTAAAGAAATGTCAAAATTAAGATAAGATGGAAATTTGTATTGTTGAATAGAATAGGCAGCCAAATCACTTTCTGAATTAAAATAAGCATCCGGGGTTATTTTATCCAACGGTTCACAATCTAGAAAATCATTGCAGGATGTCAATACCACTGAGGTAAATAACATGGCTACAGAAGCTACTGTATTTTTTATGTAAGACATATTATATTTCTATTTAAAAATTAACATTCAAGCCAAAAGATATCACTTTAGATAATGGATAAGTCTTTCCTGATCCCCAATCTCCGGCAGCTAGTGTTTCAGGATCAAACATACTGGCCAAGCTAGTTCCAGTCCACAAATTATCACCAGACACATATACACGGCATCTATTAATGTGCAATTTATTAATCCATTGTTTAGGTAATGTATAACCAATCTGCAAATTCTTCAAACGGATATAAGACGCATCTTGCAGATAACGAGTTTGCACCTGATGATTCTTGTTGCTAGTAAAGTCCGGCCTCGGATAATACCCGTTCAGATTAGCTCCCATAGGATGGTCCTCAGGACGGAAATAATCAAAATGTTCTTCCATCGCCATTGATTGCCAGATATTATTTACAGCTCCCCAAAAGACAGCACCATTAGTTCCTACAATCGGAGCATAATCTCTTTTACCTACTCCCTGAAAGAAGATAGAAACATCAAATCCTTTATAAGAAGCATCCAAAACCAATCCAAAATTATAACGAGGAGTTGAATTACCAATAATCTTCTGATCTCCCGGGTCAGCTAATGTACCTTTACCGCCATCTACTTTGCCATCACCATTTATATCTGCGTACATAATATCGCCAGCTCCCCATTTGTTTCCTAATTGATTTTGGCCACCATTAGGTAAAGATGCCAAATGCTCTTTCATTTCTTCATCTGTTTTTGCAATACCTAATGAAGTATACCCCCAAATTTCTCCACTCATTTTTCCTGCATACCAGTCACTGAAAGCATTTGTAGTATTGGGATATTTCACCACTTTTTGCTGGGCATCAGCCAAATTAAACTTCACTCCATAATCTACTTCTCCTATTCTATCGCGCCATGAAAGTTCTATTTCAAAACCATAAGACTTCATATCAGCATTATTTACTATAGCAGGAGCAATACCCAAAACTAAGGGTAATTGTGGAGCAGGACCTACCATATCGACAGTCTTGCGTACAAAATAGTCAAAAGAACCTGTCAATCTATTATTGAAAGCACCAAAGTCAAAACCTATATTAAAAGAACGCACACGTTCCCATGTCAATAATGTACTAACCAATGAAGGAATATCTGCCGTATTTGTTTTTCCTCCATTCACCAGCCAATTACCGGAATTGCTTTTCACGGGTAAGATTTCATAGAATGGGTACAAATTCGATGTATTTTGATTTCCCAATTCACCCCAAGAGCCTCTCAGTTTAAATTGATTGACAACTGATTCCAGCGGTTTCCAAAAATTTTCTCTGGCCACATTCCAACCTAAAGAAAATGAGGGGAAAAAGTTCCAACGCTGATCTTTCATAAAACGGGAAGTTCCATCATAACGTCCATTTACTTCCAGCAAATATTTCTCCTTATAATTATAATTCAAGCGCCCAAAGAAACCGGCAGTAGCCCAATGGTTATAACCGCCCCCCGCTACGTCCTGCTCAGTAGAAGTATCAATTGTAGGTAAATCTGGTACAATAATGCCATCACGCTGAGCACTTAAAGTCCTCACATTTTGATGCTCGGCATTAAATCCACCCATTACTTTGAAATAATGGTCACCCAACTGGCGAGAGTAATCCGAGAAAAGATTGACTGTATAAAATTCATTCTTTGTTCCTTTTTCAATTACTCTGGACTGACCTGGCTGCGTCGCATTAGTGATAGCTATAGCATAAGGTTCTCCATTGGCGTCATGGGCATAAACAGCTTGTCTGTCAGTATGAGTAAAATTAGTTGTAATACGCATATTGCCCTGTAAGTGAATATTCCATCCTGACAATGGAGTGACATCCAACTGCAATTGTTGGAAGTTCTGATCCAAATCTTCCTTCATTCGTCCTCCTTCTTTTAATGGTATAATCTCACTGTTATCCGCCCAATATCCTTGTGGGTCAGTAACAAACGCATTAGGCCATTTACGCATTATTTGGTGGAAAAATAATTGATTCAAATAAGAAGGAGCTTCATAATTAGTACGAAACCATTTGGTATTATAAGAGAGACTTATGTTTTTGTTTATTTTCGCATTGATTTTCCCATTTACAGAATAACGATAATAGCTTTCGTCAGCATAATTCAACAAGCCTTCCTGATCCATAAAATTGCCGGACAGATAATAAGAAAAACGTTCCGTACCACCACTCAAGCTCAAGCTGTGTTCCTGAGACATGGCATGGTCTTTGAAAAATACATCATACCAATCGGTATTAGCATTTGCCCAGTTGTGTGTATATGTATTTGAAGTTGTAACCGGAATAATTTTTCCTACTTCTCCACGCTGATAAGCCAAAACATTAGCTATTTGCTCATCACTAAAATAAGCTGCCTGTCCACCATTAGTACGTGCATCATTATAATAATGCATGAAGCGATAGGAATCCATCATATCATAATCAGTAAGAGGACTATTAAAACGAATATTAGTATTATAGCTTACTACCGGTTTACCAGTCTTTCCTTGCTTAGTTGTAATCAAAATAACCCCAAACGGAGCGCGAGAACCATAAATAGAAGAAGCCGATGCATCTTTCAATACAGAAATGCTTTCAATATCCAACGGATTAAGCAAGTTCATATTACCCTCTACACCATCTATCAAAATCAATGGAGAGCCTGTAGAACCTTTGCCAATTGTTCCTGCACCACGAATAGATACGGAAGGGGCATTATTCAACTGACCACCTTTGGCATCAACACCAAAAGTCATACCGGGAACCAACCCTTGCAATGCCTGCGATACATTTTGTACAGGACGCGACTCTAGCGCTTTTTCACCGACCTGACTAACAGCTCCAGTCAAGTTCACCTTCTTTTGTGTACCATAACCCACTACCACCACTTCATCTAATACTTCCGTATCTTCTTTTAAGGTTATCTTAACTGGAGTTCCAGCAATCGCCCTAACTACCATTTTGCTATAACCGATATAAGAAACTTCCAAAGAAACCTCTTTCTTAGATACATTCAATCCAAAATTTCCATCCATATCAGTGACAGTACCATTGGCAGTTCCTTTTTCTTGTACAGTAGCCCCGATGACACCTTCGCCCGTTTCATCTACCACTTTACCCGTTACTTTAAAAATACCCTGTTGCACAACCGATACACTTTCAGCTTTGGTGGTCAAAACAATCTTTTTATCCAAAACGGAATACTTCACATTCGTACCTTCAAATACCTTCTCCAGCACTTTAAAAATATCACTGTTACGTGAAGTGACCGATACACGACGATTCAGATCAATATGCTTATTACTAAAAAAGAATCCGAATTCAGACTGGTTTTCAATTTCCTTCAAGACTTCCCTAACCGTCTTGTTCTGTACCTCTACATTGACAATAGCCGTCTGTGCATACGAATCGGACGCATAGACCAATCCTAAGGAGCAGATAAAGAAAAGAACAAATAGCTTCATAGTTCGTGGAATTTTTTTCGAGGCAAGCCATAAGAAATTTGGTATCCTCGAAAATTGGATACTACAATTATTTTTCATACTTTTGTAATGACTTAAAGTTTTAAAATTAGTTAGTTTCAGCTTGTCGCCAAACAAGCTTTAATTAAAGACCGATTTTCCATACGGGAAGATACGCCAATATTTTCCCGTATGCTTTTTGTTTCTAAGGTGATAATTCTTTCATATTACATTCAATTTAAGGTTATTAATAGATTTCAATATGCGTCTTTTGTTGTGATGCGTCTTTTCCGTCAATATATCTCCACCGGATATTGGATGCCAACTGAAAGTATTCCAAAATACGTTCCAGCCGTTGATTGGTGAAGGTTCCTGTATACGACTCATCCAAATGTGCATTGGTCTGCGTAAAGACTACATTATAACGTTTGCTCAAAATATGCAAAGCATCGTTCAATGATGTATTATTAAAAATAATCTTTCCGTCTTTCCATGATGTTTCAGTTTCACCCGAAGTTTCATATAAATGTGTTGTACCATTTGTCGAATCATACACTACTTTTTGTCCCGGTTTCAACGCTACTCGTTTTTTCTGAGCACCGGTTTGGAAACTGAAATTTACTTTTCCTTCAATCAAGGTAGTCGACACATCCGACATATCGTCATAGGCCTCCACATTAAAACTTGTTCCTAACACTTCTATTTGAGATTGATGGGTAGTAGACACGATGAAAGGTTTCTCCACATCCTTTATCACTTTAAAAAATGCCTCACCTGTCAGTTCCACTTTTCTCTGATTCCGTCCTTCAAAAGTGGAAGGATACCGCAATGTCGATTCAGAATTCAAGTAAACCACTGTGCTGTCGGGCAGAACTACCGAAGTCATCATACCCGGATTTGTCCGCGCCTCCAACATCCGCACCAGTTCAGGCTTATTGCCGTAATACAGAACCAACGAAGCAGCAAGCAGCGGGAGAAACAGCACTGCGGCAACACGCTGTGTCCACTCCCACCAAGCTACTTTCCTTTTACCAATCCTTTTACCTTTTACTTTAACTAACGCCTTTTCTGTATTTACCTTATTCATTACATGAACTGTGTCCGCCGCCAAATAAAGCATCTCCATTTGCTTTACTATCCGGTGGTGTTCTGTTGATTCCTGAATCCAACTTTCTACCTGCCGACGTTCTTCCTCCGTTGCAATACCTTCGCAATAACGGGGAAGTAACAATTCTATATTATTTTCTTTAAAATCCATACGCATGTTTTTTAGGTCCTTCTAATTATATGGCAGTCAGGAAAGACACATTCCTAAACTTAAATACATTTTTTTTCAAAAAAATCTATTTTCACAGAGAAACTTTCTCGGGAGTCCCACGAGTTACATATCGCACAACAACCTCGGGTGTCTCTCCTACTCCCGGCTCGCAAGAGAAAGATACCGCAGAAGAAACTGCGGGAAGATGGAGTTTTCCTTCCACATTCACTCTTTCTATGAGATTATAATTTTTGTCTGTTATCATAGTTTTTCCGTCAAAGTCATACAACAAGTATTGTCCACCCTCCAACTTGCAAGGAAACCTAACGACTCCTTCCGAAGTGGTAAACGATAGGTTGGAAACGGAACCTTCTCCTTCTACTCTCAACTGGAGTTTACAGGGAGCGGAATAGGTATTTTCCCAAACCCAGTCCGCTCCTCCCGGCTGACCGGGTTGAAGTTCTGCCAAGTTGCAATGATAGCGTTTAGAAACGAACAAAGGATAGAGTTGATAATTTTTCTCGTCCACTGCCTGCAAATGCCATTCGGTCTGAGGGTCTTTCAAACGCTCTCTTTGTTCTTCGGTAAAGGCTCCGGCTTCACGCAAAATGTCCCAATGCTTAATAGCCTTCAGCAACTGGTCTATCTGTCCGTGCTTATTCAACGTAGAAGTATTAATGGTCATCGCATAACCGGCATCGAAACCGGCCGCTTCGGACAAGGCCCACTCCACGTCCTCCAATGTGGAGCATTCGAATTTCCGATCGGCCAATCGAATCAGAAACCATCCAAGCATACGCGGGAAAAGATTCCTGCGGAAAAAATCCTGGTTCTTTATTCTGTTAGCCACTTGCCCCGTACGCATCGCTTCGCCCCATGGCTCGCCCCAGTTCATCCGAGTGTGGATATGCCACAAATTATGATTCAAACGACTGGCGTCATTCAGCACATTATGATCAAACTGCGCATAGCAACGGGTTACAAAACGAGATGTGGCATATTCATCGTGTCCGGTATAGGCACAGCCCTCCAATCCGTCAAAAGAGATTTGGCTCAAACTGGTCTTGTTCATCAAATCAGCAATCCGATCGGCCAATGTATCCTGCAAGACCAAATCCGGAAAAAACACTTTATAAGCATAATCAGATAATTTATATAAAGGAGTTTCTACAGAATGTCTGGACACTTTCGTCTTGAAGGCTCCTCGTGTGCAATCCTTCAGCAAAAAACAATCCGCTTCTTTTTCCACCTTATTATATATAATGAGTTCGTCATCTATCTGCAACGTGTTTAGAGACAAGGGCGTCTCAAACAAATCGCTTTTCAGAATACGTATGTCCGTTTGAGCGTCGGTGATATCTTCTTTCAGGGTCAATGTACCCTGCTTCAGCAAATGCTTGGAAGAAACCGGCGTCACATACGAATCGTTTGTCGTTATAAAATTACTGAGCGTATGCACACCCATCCCGACCAGTGGCAAAATTATCAAACCTACACAGAAAACCAATTGAACGAACTAATGTCTGAATATGGCAGTTTTGATATTTTATGATTAGACAGAGGCTGGGTTATGGGTGAGAATATCCATTTGAACAAAATTCTGTCAGAAGCACGTAAAAAACATCCGGGACTTATCTCGGTAGACCGTAGCATACGTGGCAAAAATGAAAATTACCAGACACCGGAACGCGGCATTCCCGAAACACAACTTGACTATCTTGGGAAAATTGTATCACCTTAAGCAATGATTGGGGATGAACACCTATTTAATAGTTTGTCATCAGCTCTACTGCTCCCCCCAAAGAATTTTTCATTCTAAAAGCAAAGAATTTGATTATTTAAGAGCTTTACTCTCGCTGTCAACGAATCTCGTTTTATTAAGATTTCCTCTAAAAAGCAGTACACAGAACAGATTCCCGAAAAACAATATATTTTTTTAGTTTTAAAAGACTATATTTGCACGCAAATCAACCTTTGAATAATAAAAATGGAGTATCACTATGAAGACCAATCGCTGTTATCGGCCATTAAAAATGGCGACGAGAAAGCATTCGATGTGCTTTTCAAAAAATACTACCCCATGTTATGCGCTTATGGAAATAAATTTGTAGAGTTAGAAGATGCCGAAGAGTGCGTGCAGGACGCAATGATTTGGCTTTGGGAAAATAAAGAAGTACTCGTTATCCAATCCTCTTTAAGCAGCTATTTATTCTCTATTGTTCATCATCGTGCCATAAACCGTATCAATCAAAATGAAATAAAAAGTAGGGCTGAGAATTATTTTTATGAAGAGATGCAATCCTTGATAGAAGATGCCAATTTTTATCACATAGAGGAATTAACCATACGTATACAAGAAGCGGTGGCCGCACTTCCGGAATCCTATAAAGAGGCTTTTATGATGCACCGTTTTAAAAATATGAGTTACAAAGAAATTGCCGGAATACTGGAAGTGTCTCCTAAAACTATAGACTACCGCATCCAACAAGCTCTGAAGCAATTACGTATTGATTTAAAAGATTATCTGCCTTTACTCCTGCCTCTGCTGATGAAATAATTGTTCCACTTTTAGTATACAGTATAAAAAAAAGCGCTCTATAAAATATGAAAACGCTGAAAAAATTATCGGACGGAATGTCTCCGCCCGATAATATAAACAATTATTCTACCGGCGGAATCTCTAAAATACTACCATAGCGATGATATTCAAATGAAATACTCTGTTCCTTAATATAATGAATAAGTTCCACACGGCCATTCTTCACCGGTTTAGCTGTTGCGATATATTTATCTATACGAGCAGCCTCTTCATACATCTCCATCGGAATATCCACCCCACACGTACGAATGCGTTCATACTCCGACATACTCTTCAAGAACTCTTGCAAAGATTCTTTCTTCAGGGAACAACCGACAGAATTCAATGCTGCCGTACGATCATCATCAGGCTCAAAGCTAATGGTCAGAGGAGTGTGGCAAATCTTAGCGGCCAGTGCTATCATCTGTGCGTCTTCATTCGTATCGCCCGGGAAAAGACGAAGCACCATATTACGCAGTGGCAAGTAACGAAAGACGTTTTGCTCACCATACAGATTATTAATATCACGCGCATGGGCAAATTCCTGTTCGTATGCTTTCAGATAGCTCTGTTTATAATCTGTAGCACTTCCGGGCTTATCGGTAATCTTCACAAAGCAAGCACAGTAATTGGGCCCGCCGGCTTTCACGCCACCGCCAAATGCAGAAAGTTTCATACCGCCAAAAGGTTGACGGTTGACTATAGCACCTGTTATACCACGATTGATATATAAATTACCCGCCATGATGGAGTTCTTCCACAACCGTTGTTCTTCTTCATCCAAACTCTGCAAACCGGAGGTCAGTCCATAGTCCAAGCCATTAACCAGTTCAATACCTTGCTGTAAATTCTCTATGCAAACCACACTAAGCATGGGGCCGAACAACTCCGTTCGGAAAGAATAACTTCCCGGCCGTACCCCCCACTTCACCGTCGGAGCCAAGACATACTTATTCTTATCAAGGAAATGAGGCGGGACAAGCCAAGATTCTCCTTGTTCCAACTCTAATGCTTTCAACAGTTTGTCATTCCTATTGGTAATCATCGGGCCAACAACATTACCGGGGTTCCATACACTACCCACCTTCATGCTGGTTGCGGCATCTTTCAGTTTTTCCCTAAAATTCTTATCCTCATATACCGAACGTTCCACCAACAACAACGAACAAGCGGAACACTTTTGTCCGGCATTGCCGAAAGCAGAAGCTACAATATTCATAATAGCATGGTCACGGTCTCCGGAAGCTGTCAAGATGATGGCATTCTTACCACCTGTCTCGGCAGACAACGGAGTGGACGGATTACTGCGGGCTATATTTTGCGCCGTATCCGTACCGCCTGTCAAGATGATATGTTTGACGGCAGGAGCAGAAGTGAGCACTTTCAATGCATCACGATCAGTAATAATCACTTGTAAAGCTTCCTTAGGAACTCCTGCATCCCAAAATGCCTTGGCAAACAACCACGCTACAGGAGCTGCGACAGTTGCCGGTTTCAGAATAACAGTATTTCCTCCGGCAAGAGCCGCTACAATACCGCCAATAGGAATGGCACAAGGAAAATTCCACGGAGAGATAACCAATACAGTACCTTTCGGCGTAATATCCACATCGGGCAAATCAGCGAACAGCTTCATACTAGTGGTATAGAAACGAGCATAGTCGATTCCTTCCGAAACTTCCACATCCCCCTCCACTACCGTCTTTCCGGTGACGGCGCACATACAGCCTATCAGGTCGCCACGCATTTCGCCCAGCCGGTTGGCCGCTTCATACATTATCTTATGACGTTCTTCGAGGGTGGTCTTTCTCCATCCTGCCGGATCTTTCTCCGCAATTTCGATAATGCGTTTCACCTGCCCGGTATCTGCCTGAGACATTTCGCACACGCATACCTCATTATCCTGGCAACGATCCATATATCGATGGCGCTTATCACAGACCACCGTTTCTTTACCTATCTGCAAAGGAATAATTTCGGGAGTGTCCGCTGAAGACTTTTTCCATGTGGCAAAGATATTGCGTACCCATTCCTGATTTCGGGCAAGGTCAAAATCAGTATCCGGTTCATTTTTCATTTCATTGGCAGGTGGAACAGGAGTATATCGATGTAAACGATTCTGCGTACGTGTAGGAATATGGGTAATACGATCTTTCATCTTATACGCATCTTCAAACTGGTTCTGCAAGAAACGCCAGGTATCGGTACCGGGCTTCAAGTTAAACGAGTGAGTAAGGAAATTGTCGGGAGCCGTATTTTCGTCCATACGCCGCACCAAATAGGAAACAGCATTGAGGAAATGCTCGTCTTTTACCACCGGGGCATAAAGAATCACATGATTGCCAAGCTGGGACTGTGCCCGCCACACATGGTCTGCCATCCCCTCCAGCATCTCGAAAGTCATATATTCGGCACTACCCAATTTCTGACTCAGCAAATAAGCATAGGCTATTGTAAACAGGTTATGAGAAGCGACTCCCACATGCAATGCTTTAGCATTCTCAGGCAATAGAGCACGTTCCAAAATATGAAGATAATTGGCATCAACTTCAGTTTTGGAAGTCCGCACCGGATTGGGCCATCCCCGCAAAGAGGAAATGACCGTCTCCATCTCTAGATTGCACCCCTTTACCAGACGCATTTTTATCGGAGCTCCCCCTTTAACCACGCGTTCTTTAGCAAAATCTAACAATTCTGTTTGAAACTCATAAGCATCAGGCAGATAGGCTTGAACTACAATACCGGCCGAATAATTTTTAAATTCCGGTTTATTCAGTACCTCCTTAAATAAACGCAAAGTGAAATGAGCATCTTTATATTCCTCCATATCCAAATTAACAAACTTGGCACGTTTCACTCCGTTTTCATCTACATAAGGATAGTCCATCGCCTTTTGGTAAAGGGCAGACATGCGTTTCACCAGCTCCGGAAAGCTTTCGGCATAGTTCAGTGCATGCGTCTGCGCATAGATACCCGAAATTTTAACGGAAATATAATTGATATCAGGAGCTTCCAATGCTTCCAGATAATGATGATAACGATGGTCTGCTTCTCCGTTACCCAATACGACCTCCCCCAACAGATTTACGTTCTGTCCGATTTTCTGTTTGAAACGAGTGGCTAGATGTTCCGTCAATTGGGGACGAGCCTCATCAAGAATCACTTTAGAGGTATCGGAACGGAGACGTTTCTTGATAATGGGAATAGCTATAAAGTCAAAATAATGTCCAAATGCCTGATACATTTTAAAAAGGAAAGCATCGCGCTTATTAAGAAACTCAGGTACACCGTAACGGTCTATCAGCTTCTTAATGCGTTCAGCCAGTTTCTTGCGGTCACGAATTTGGGAAGACTCATCCAGCATCTTTACCAAAAACTTCTTGTCTTGCGGACGTTGCACCATAATGGCATATTTATGCTGCTCTTTACGTTCCTCATCTGTGATGGTTTGTTCACATGTGTTATACAACTTCAGTACCCATTCCTGTACTTCGGCGATAGTCGGTCTGTTGTCCATAATATACTCATGTTAATGTGTGTAAGAAATAGGGATTAAAAAATCACCGGAATAGCTGAGACACAAGAATGGTTGGACTAAACATAACAGCACGGTACCGGTGCAAGGTCTGAAGAGCTTGCTGAGAAAACCGGTCAAAAAGAAGTACCCTGTCCATAATTAGCTTGCTTAGAATGTATAACTGCTCAAATGCAAATATACACTAATTCTTTTATTATCAAAGAAAAAAGGGAGAAATTATCTTCTCCCTTTCTTCTTAACTTTTATGCATCCAAATAGAAGCGACCTTTCTTCGCACTGCAATCACATTGAACACCGACACACCGGCAAACAGTAAAACTCCCACCAGCATTGCCGGCCACATACTCCCTTCGTCCAACTGCGGAAACAGTTTTCCAATCAATTTCATGTAGCTGCTACGCACATACAGTACGACACCTACTGAAAGTATCAGTACAATGGCATTCAGGCCTAAAGTGAGGAGTTGATAAGGAAATGCCACTTTAGCCGGACTATACCCTATCAACAATAAATTCTCCAGTTTGGTCGTATTCTTCTGCAACAACAGATAGATACTCAACATTAGAATATAGAACGACAATACACTGATAAGCAATCCGACAGAAAGCACAATGCCTACAATGACTTTTAAAAACCAAGTGGTTTTTCCGGCATCCAGCTTATCGTCTTCCGTATCATATCCTTTATCCTTAAAATATTTGGCTATACGGTCGTCAGTCGGATTATTGACTTCTACAATAAGACGTGAAGGCTCGCTCTTGGCTCCAGGTGCAAAGTTCTCATTAGCCCATCTCATAAATGTTTCGGGAACAAGAATCGTATTCAGACGATTGGAGAAACCGACAATATTTCCTTTAAAGACCTCCCTGTGACCGCCACCACTGATGCGGATATCAAGATTTACCATTCCCATCACACCTTCCGAAAGTTGCGGCAAGCTACGGCTCTGTGCAAACCCGAAATTATACAGATTCAAATAGTTACGTGGAATGATAATGGGTATCACCGGTTTGTTTTCATTAAACACCCACTTATCAAGATTCACGTCTACAAACTCATCAGGTACAGATTCAAAAAACATATCAGTAGACATTTGCAAGCCTACTTTTTCCATACCCATTCCCGCCGATACCTTAAACTGGGAAGGGGTAAAGGCTCCTACCTCTTTGGTAAACGACTGTGCCTTAATATCCTCCACTTCTTTATCTGAAAAAGTATTGCTTTTCCCTACAAATGTCCCCAGCGTGCTTATCTTCTTGCTGACAATGATATAATCTTTTTTGATAAAGCTATCCCCTTCCGTAAATACCGGCAAAATATCTTTATAAAACTGAACACTCAGCAACACAATCACCATACCACACAGATTGGCAAAGAAGAAACCCGCCAATTGAGGCAAACTGATATGCTGACGCAATAATTTCCAAACCAATCTCATAGTTTCAATGTTTTTGTGTAGTTTAACTCCAAATGTTTTCCAATGGAAGTTACAATGATGCCGGCACCTTGTTTATCCGTTTCTTCCACTAATATCTTCGACATGAGACGTCCATTTTCTTCATCCAAATGACTGATGGGTTCATCGAGAAAGATGAAATCGAACGGTTGGCAGAGAGCACGGACAAGTGCTACACGCTGTTGTTGTCCAAAAGACATTTTGCCCACCGGAGTATCCCATTTATCGGCTATGCCGAACATTTCAAACCATACCTTAATTTCTTTCTTTGATTTATATCCTGTTAGGGAATTTTTGAGTTGAATATTCTCCCAAGCTGTGAGTTCGGTAAAAAGGCGTAACTCCTGAAACAACATACTAATCGAGTGTTTGCGTATTTCTACCCAGTCGGTTACAGAGAAGTTACGAATATTCTTACCGTCAAAACTGATAATCCCCTGATAGTCGTTGCGATATCCATATATGTAGCTGCAAAGTGACGACTTACCTGTTCCCGATGCGGCTTCTATCAAATAAGCTTCACCGCGCTTCAGTTGCAATGCCTGATGCCACACATCAGAAACAATAAAATCCCTTCCTGCAAAAACAGCAGGAAGGGTTTGTTGTAATTCTATGCTATTCATAAATTTTCTAATGCACGCACTATGAGTTGCAGTACGTTTGTATCCTTGTCTTTCATTACAATATTCATCTGTCCGTTCTTCCAGTCGGGTGCCATTACATCGATGTATTCACACGGTCCGAACACATTTTTCATTATCACAACCGCTTCCTGTCCCAACATTCGTGAAAGATAAGGGGCAGCATTGAGTTCATTCAACAGTTCCACTGTATTGAAAGCCATAAAACTGCGGTTTTTAGTCACCTCAGATGCCCAAGTAGTATTCTGCAGCGAAACGCCATAACGTCTGCCGGCCTCATCAGCCATTTGCTCATTATTGGACAAATAGAACATCTTGTCTTTTACTCCGAACCAAATGCTTTGGTTATACATACGGAATTCATATTGGTCTGTGCCAGTTGAGTTCAACTTCATCTGCCCACCCGACAATGCCAACAAAGGACGAAGCTCCTCAAAAGCTTTCAAAAACTCTTTATTTGTAACATCAGCGTACACCAGCAAATCATTAGTTACCAACGAACTAAAGCCGATAGCTATATCACCGTGAATGGCAGAAAAGATAGTTTTCAAATCAATCGGCAACATCGGATTATCCAATGATTGTTTGATGGTAGGATTTTCACAAAGCAAGTTATAAACTGCCTCACCATTAAAATTGCCACTAGCCCATAGTAATGTATTTGCCGGAAAATATTCCATATATGTTCCTTTCAACGGTGTGGAGGTTTGTGTTTGCCTTTCATACAGCGCTATCAGTTCTTTATTCTCAATCAACGATTCAAAATCCACCACAATCTTTCCCTTTTCAAAAGTAGTGGTAAGCAAACATTTAATATCTTCCAGCTTTAAATCGGCCGGCATACCCATACGCATCTGCATGGTCGCCTCACGTGGCAACACAGACATATTGGCAACCACATTAATTTCACCTTTGGTATCTCTCAATTTTGCAAAATCAGAGGTAGAAGCATAACTGTTCGCAGCATCCTGACGCATCCATGCCAACACTGTACCTTTCATACCCTCGGGGTCACTGTCAAGAGTCCCCACCAACAGAAATGTACCGTTATTATAAGCACACAAGCCATTACCCACAGTAGTCCAAGTACATCCGCTTTCGCTTTTCAAGTCCGAACATAATTGCTGTTCTTTTAATGATTGCATCAGAGATTTCACCTTGCCCTCGCTCAATACCTTTGCCACAACAGCGAAAGTATTGGAATTAGGGGTAATAAACAGATACACTTTATCTGTCAGTGAAAGTCCGGTCTCGGCAGGGTTCTTCACTATCTTCTCGGCTGTTGCATACGCTTCACCTTCCAGCCCGCTTTTCAAGACCTCCGTCAATTTTGTCACTACAGACTCTCCTTCTTTGCCATTGATACCACTTTTTTGTGCCATTGACTTAAAGTCCAACGACACCACCATTGCCGCATCTTTGGGAATAGCATTAGTATATTCACTGCTCTCGGAACATGAGGCTAGGAGTGCCATTACTACTAGCAAGGCAAATCCCCAAATCGTTTTTCTCATACGCTTATTTTTGATTTAATAAATTCATGGTATGACAAGCTACCAGTGCCGCGGTCTCAGTACGAAGGCGCGATTTCCCCAAACTAATTGGTTGAAACCCATTCGCTATAGCTTTCTTTACCTCTTCCTCGCTGAAATCTCCCTCGGGCCCAATCAAGACAAGAGCATCTTCACCCGGACAAATCACATCTTTCAACAAAGGTTTCTCCCCCTCATAACAATGAGCTATAAACTTCTGTCCTTCAATGTCACGAGTAATAAATTTATTGAAATCCGTCATCTCATTCAAGACCGGTTTAGTCGCTTTCAACGATTGTTTGATAGCAGAAACCAATATCTTTTCTATACGTTCTGTTTTAATGACTTTCCGTTCAGAATAACGGCAGTTGAGAAAGGTCAGTTCGTCGAATCCTATTTCTGTTGCTTTTTCAACAAACCATTCGGTTCGATCCATATTCTTAGTAGGCGCCATAGCCACATGCAGATAACCATTCCAGCCTTTTTCCTGTGGAATGGTTTCCGTTACTTTCACTTGACAGCGTTTTCCACCGGTTGCGCTGATTACAGCTTTATAAAAACACCCTGCTCCATCAGTCAATGTCACTTCGTCTCCTATTGACAGACGCAGAACCCGTAAGCAATGCCCGGCTTCCTCTTCGGGAAGCTCGGGGTTTATGGCTATGTCGGGCGTATAAAATACATGCATAATTCTCTACTCTTTATCTTGTTCCTTTTGTTCTTCACGCCGTCTTATTTCATCTCGCAATCGGGAAGCCTGTTCATAATCTTCTTCTGCAACAGCTTTTGCCAACGCTTCTCTCAATACAGAAACACCCACCATATTGACAGTAACGGCGAAGGAGCTGTCACTCTCTTCCCGCAGATACTCTTCATCCATAATTTGAGCAGTGGTATATATAGGGCAGTTATACCGTAATGCCAGTGCCACTGCGTCCGAAGTGCGCGAGTCAACCTTTATCTCTTCCCCTGCTTTATCAAAGAAAAGATAAGAATAGTAAATTCCATCCTCCACTTTATAAATTAAAATCTTTTTCAAGATTACTCCCAACTGTTCCGTCAGAGACAAGAATAAATCATGTGTCCACGGACGCGGCAATTTATAATCCAACATCTTAATTCTAATAGCCTTCGCCTCTAGAGAGCCGATAATAATGGGCAATTTTCTATTGCCGTTCACTTCTTCCAGCACTAATGCATACGCATCTACAGGCTGCAAAGTAGAAGACATGTCATGTAACTTCAATTCTATTTCATCCATAATCCAATCTTATTTTATGCCCGAAACAGGCAATACCTACTTATTTATTATTTAATTATATTTCTTCAGGGTTATGCTTATACCTAAATATCAAGGCAAACAGCACAGCCACCACCAAAGCGTATCCCGCAAATACAAACCATGCACTGCTCCATCCCGCTACCTGTGGTGCCTCACTGCCAAAATCTACAAAATGATTCACTACGGCCTGAGCGCTCAGTGTTCCTACAGTTGCACCAACCCCATTGGTCATAATGACAAACAATCCTTGTGCACTGGAACGGATGGCCAAATCAGTCTCTCTATTAACAAAGAGCGAACCTGAAATGTTGAAGAAGTCGAATGCCACGCCATATACAATCATAGACAAAACGAACATCCATACTCCCGATCCCGGATTACCCAGTCCGAACAGTCCGAAACGCAGTACCCATGCCAACATAGCAATCAACATGACACGCTTAATGCCGAAATGCTTCAACACAAAAGGAATAAGCAGGATACACAATGTTTCCGACACTTGTGACAGAGATATCAATGCATTGGCATGCTGCACACCAAAGGTATTCGCATATTCGGGAATCTTATCGAAACTACTGAGGAAGGGATTGGCAAATCCATTGGTTATCTGCAAAGAGACACCCAGCAACATAGAGAAGACGAAGAAAATGGCCATCTTTTTACGTTTGAACAGTAAAAAAGCACGTAGCCCCATCGCATCTACCAACGACTTCTTTTCATTTCCTTTGCTCACAGGACAGTCCGGCAAGGTAAATGAATAAACCGCCAGCAGTAATCCGAAACAAGCGCACGAAAAGAACTGCATATAATTGGCTTGAAAGCCCAGCACATCTGTAAGCAACATAGAACAGATAAAACCGATTGTTCCAAAAATACGGATAGGCGGGAATGCAATCACCGGATCCAATTTCACTTTATCCAATGCTGTATATGCCACTGAATTAGAGAGTGCCAGCGTAGGCATATAGAATGCCACACTAAAAGAGTATAAAGAAAAAAGAAACGAGAACTCCGTGTTATCTCCCGATGTCATTCCATAATAACCGGCGGCAACCATAAAGACCGCTCCCATAAAATGGCAGAATCCCAAAAGTTTTTGGGCAGGCACCCATCGGTCGGCTATGATTCCCATAACAGCCGGCATAAATAGCGAGACAATGCCTTGCATGGCATAAAACAGACCGATTTTCTCACCCAACCCAATGTTATACAGATAAGTACCCATCGAAGTCAGATATGCGCCCCATACAGCAAACTGCAAGAAGTTCATGACAATCAGTCTGAATTTCATTCCGGTAATTTCGTTTTTCATATTTTTTATGTGTGTTCTTTTATAATACGTGCAAAGATATAAAACAATTCTATTTTTTGCGGGAAATGGATAAAAAAAGAAAAATCCCATTGGCTATTTCACAATAACCAATGGGTATAAACACGATTAAAAAGTTAATTCTAATCTCAAAGAGAGAGTGTGTTATATGAAAAATAGCTTATGCTTAATCATTATCTTTCACCAACTTACCATCAACATACACTCTACCGTTATTGACTTGTATGTTTTTCGCTTTTTTGATACCTGTCACCCGCTTTCCGTTCAGATATACATCTCCGTTCTTATCAATAGTGGTAGTGGTCTGGCAAAACTGATGATTGGTGTTTTCAATAATCCAATCCGCATCGGCTATTTCCCTGCCATTCTTTAAGGGACTGATAATAATGGTAAATGACACATTACCACTCTCATTCGTACTCAATGTATAAGTACGTTTTTCATCATCAGAACGAAAGATAAAAGTAAAATTAGCCTTTTGTCCTGCATTTCGTCCTCTAGGCATATCCTTTATAGCTGTTTCGGCATATTCTTCATCCTTTTCGAAAGCATCGATAAGGCGCTTGCCCAATTTAGTATCTTTGACGGAATAAGTCTTTACTACCTTTATCACCTTACGTGTTTTAGGATCACGCTTGGTCACTGAGTTGATGGCCACATCATCCCTTTTCTCAAGTTCATTTGCCATCTTATCGATTGTTTTTTGTGCTTTTATTCCACTCACACCACAGCACAGCAATACACAGGCCATGAACCATCTCAACAATGTTTTCTTTCTCATAATATCTAATATTTTAATTATTTACCAAATCTTCCTTTTCCTTTATCTCCTGTTCCGAACGATGAATTTCATCTATCCGTTGCTGTGCCAATTGTTCCACCTTATCAGCATGTTCCAATGTTTCGATAATGCACGGCATAATCTTCTTCACATCGGTTATGCGTTTACCGTCTACCTCTATATAACTGCCTTCGTAGCAAGACCATTTATGATTCTTTGCAGCATTTTGTCCCGAAAAGACCAATAATCCCAGTCCCAGTGTAACTACTACCATTGCCGCAATTCCTGCACTCCATGCCGTTACAGGAATACGAAGGCTGAAAGTTTTTTTCTTTTCTTGTTTTGTATCTTCCACAGTCTGTGGCTTAGGTTCTCCTTGCATACCTCCCTCGTACCAGGCAAACATCGGTGCGTATTCTTTCAGATGAGCAGGCACTTTGCCTGTGCGGAAGAAGCGATAGATAGCTTGTTCTTCGGCATTGGTCGTTTCACCGTCCAGAAAACGATTGATGTATTCTTCTATGTTCTTATTCGTTAGTTCCATCATCTATTATGTATCATAAATTGTTCACGTACTTTCTTTCTTGCCCGCGACAGATTAGTTCGCACAGCTATGGCTGTACTACCTGTCATTCGGGCTATCTCTTCTACTTCGAAACCTTCAATGTGCTTCATCCTGAGGATGGCTTGCTGAAGGTTGGGCAAAGTAGATATGGAATCGAGAATCTCTTGCATATTCTCTTCTGCCACCAACTTCATTTCCGGGTTATCCCCACCGCCTATGCGGACACCTTCTTCCAATTCCACCTTTTCTATCCGGGCTCCCCGCATGCGGTTGATGCACAAATGCTTGGTTACAACAATGGCAAGTGCATCTACGCTGCGGTATTCGTCCAACTTTTCACGCAGGAACCATAGCTTCAATAACACATCTTGCACTACATCTTCTGCGTCGTCGGAATCTTCCAGATAACGGATGGCCATTCTGAGTAAGGCCGGTCGCATTCGTTTTGCCTCTATTTCAAATTCATTTTGTTCCATGTTCACTAATAAGACACAGCCACACCAATAAACGTTACATCAAAAATAGTTTTTTTTAGGTTCAGCTTGAACATTTTGGGGGGATTTCATTCCGCGTCAGAGAGCACGCTTTTGCACGTACTAACGTGTTTTTTCACTCGAAAGAATGGTTCATAAAATTCCTTTTGCATCCCGAATAAATCTACAGAAAAGAATGAAAAACGCGAATATCCGGGACCGAATCCTGAATATTCGCATTTCTTTTTTTCTTTAATTAGTCTTCACGCTTACGAAATTCCCGCATTTCAGGATACATGACTGAATCCGTCCCCACGGAAAATAATTTCCCGAAGTTTAGAACAACAAAGTCGTGGCGGCAGTATCCATCCATTCCGTCATCAGACGATAATAAGCCGGATATTCTGTCGGAGTAATCAATTGTTTTTTCAGTTTCAAAGATCGAAGTATCTCTATCTTATCTCCGATTTTCTTTACCGCCACTTCTACCGTACCGATATTATTATCAATCTTTTTATCAGCCGGAAGTGCCACGGGAGTCATTCCGCCTGTCGTTTCTACAATACAGGTATACGTCTCGTCGGGCAAATAAGAAAGAAGAAGATTCACAGGACGCTGTGAGTTGAGCGTAGTCATCCGTCCTTCATAAGCGGCCCATCCTTTAGATATCTGCGGCAATGTATACATTCGATAACCGCCCGCCAAAGCCTTACCTCCTTCGGGAGTTATTTTCAAAGTATCTGTCTTTGAAATGACATGCGACTTGACTGCCGGTTGCACAGGACGTGCATCCATGTTCACAATGGCATAGAAGTCTCTCAAATCTGCTATTGCCTGATTTTCTACAAACAAGTTATTCAGAGCAGACAAGCCCACAGCGGCCTCATCGGTTGCTTTAAGAAACGCAGCTTTCACTTCTGCCGGAATACCTGCCGCCTGTTGCAAAGCAGCCAACAACACATTTTTTTCCTCTATTGTTCCATACGCCGAACGAATCACTTCCGATGCGGGACGCAAACGATATCCTGTTTGAAGCAATGACAGACGACAAGTTCCCAAACTACGGATATAAGTTTCCAACCGATTTACTCTTTCTTCGGTAGTTTTTGCGTCTGCTGTCAGCTTTTGAGCCAACTCAGCCACAGCTTTATCATCGACAACCGGGAATTGCTTTTTGAGCACTTTCAGGGCATCGGCTTTCGAACCGTAAGTAGAAGCTACAATAGCCTGCATATTTCCTGCCGGAACAGAAACATCCAACATACGAGGACGAGGTTGGACATTTTTAAGTGTCCAGATTACGGTTTTCATACCATCAGCAACTTTCACTACAGGAGTCGCTTTACCGTTCAAGAGTTCATAATGCAAAGGTTTATTGTCGGGTACAGACAGTGAAAGTACATACTCTTTTATCGGAGACAACTCCTCTACCGGCTCATAAATATCCAATTCGGACAGGTAGCCCGGACGAGTGATAACAGAGTAATCCAAATAGATAGTAGCCCCCAACTCAAGTCCGGTATGCACCACAACCATTTCTTTCAAGCCATTGTAAGCCGGAGCATCGGCAGCAGCCGAGGGAAGCACCTCAACAAAAGCATTATCGGGAGTCTTTACTAGGCTTCCATCTTTCTGGCGAGTATACGATTCGTGTATCTTCAATTCTTGATAAGCAGGATTGTAAATGATGAAACTCTCACCATACAGACCATTCATTGCTGCATGAGTAAACAAGGTAAGTTCTTTTTGTACACGCCATTCCTGACTACCGTCCGCATGAAGCGTGTAAGACTTGGCCAGTTTGCCGAATTCTGCCTCGGAAACTGCCTTTGCCGGAAGTGCCACCATCAACAGTAGCACAGCCAACGTACATATATAATAGTATGTCTTCTTCATTCTACTTTACTTTTTAATCACTAAATAATCTCCATAAGCCTTGTGCATATTCACAGCTTCACGATAACAGTCCCAGTCCGAAGCCTCATAAACCCGTTTCTTCAAAGCAAGTTTGTTATGCAGAAATATTTTATTTCCTTTTTGTACCAACGAGCCTTCAAAATCTGCACTTTCACCTGCCATATCATCATTTCTATCAGGGTTTTCCATCTTATATCCGGTCGGAAGCTGAATGGTCTCATCCAATTCCACCAGCCGCGAACAAGCATCTTTAAAACCATATTTACGTTCCTTCATCCCGGTATCAATACGCAAGTACGAACGTACCTGATTATAAAGATTATTCATTACCATCGGACGGAAGCACAACATTTCTCCACCTTTCAGAGCATAATCGGGAATTTCATAACGGAAAGTTATTTTTATAGGAGCTGATTGATAATCTTTGGGATTCCGTCCATAATCCACACTGAGCAACCGAGCTTTCGGAGAGACGGCAAGCAGCTGACGTTCCATCGTGTTTTTCCATTCACTCTGAAAACCGGTCGTAAATATACGACGGATATTACTATCGCTCTGTCCTTCGGCCGTAACAGTAAAAGTACCTCGCAAAGTACCGTCCGCATCCAGACGATTATCCGCTTTAATACGGAAATAATGGTTTTCGGGCGCAGAAACCGGTGTCAGGCAGAGGTCCGAACCTTCGGGAACACCCGGCAAGTAATTCTGTTGTTGCTCGGCGCTACTCCATAGTTCACGACAGAAAGGCACCCAAGTCGGATCAAGAGGCATATAAGTTCCGTTACTCAATTTCACTACTGCCACACAGTGGTTAAAGTGGTCGGCAGGGATACTTTCTACACGGCTTCCAGCCATTGTCATCGCAGGATACGCCTCAAAGCCAGCCATACGAAGGAATGAAATTAAGGTTCCGGCAATATCCTTACATACTCCACAGCGGTCAGTGTAGTTCATCTTTGTATTATGCAAGGTATACCCTTCTCCTTTGCCCATCGAAATGCCGGCATAGCGGATATTATCTGCCACCCAATGGGTAAGCACGGCAATCTTTTCCATTTCAGTCTTCTTGCCTTTAATGAGTTCGTCTACCTTCTTCTGAACTTCAGGCAATGGAGCAAAACTGCCATAGTCTTCATTCACCTTATTGAACCATAATGATTTATCTTGCCATTTGGGAGTGGAAGACATCATCAGCTTTGGGGCTGCATCAAAGAGGTCTACCATATTCGGTTCTCTACCGAAAGGCATGATATCGTTCATAGCAAAAGTATATGCCTTGCGATTGCCTTCATAACGCATGGAAGAGGTACATTCACCCTGATAGAACTGAAACTGCATTTCCTTCTCCATCGGAACAACTACCTTGTAGACTTTTCTCACCGTAGGATTAGCACTCCAAAAAGGTACAATATCGTAGAACTGTCCGCGCATAGGAGGAATAAATCTGGAATCATCTTCTTGTGTAGCAGCCAGTAACGCATAAGTAAAACCTTTTTTTGCTATTTCATAATCAATTATATCACCGGGTTGCAATGCACCGACCTCAAGCATTATCTGGCGTGCTCCCCAGTAGATGGCACGTGCGGGTGCAGCATAATCACAAGTTTTTGCAACATCAAGGTTCTCCACATTTCCGTCTGCACGGTAGACCGTCACACGCTTAAACTCAGCATGAGCCGTCAACGGATCATAATCATACTTAATGACCCGATTGGATACAGCTCCTTTCGGAGTTTGTACTTTTATTACTTTACATACGGCGAAAGAGCCTTGTCCGCTAGGTTGAACAGACACCAATGTACTGTCCAACAAAGTCACACAATCGGACTTTTCATAAGCCTTTCCTTGAGCAGCCTCTTCATAAGTTCTCCAGCCTTGAGCTGATGCGGTAACCGAAGCTAGAAGGAAACAAGCCAACGTTACAGATAGTTGTTTTTTCATGTTTTTCACTTACAATTTATTTTATAACGGCAAATGTAAGTAAAAACTTCGAGTCAAACAGGATATTTCTTATAAAAAGGACAACACAAAAACTCTATTTATCGAAATCTGACAACCATGATTACCGGATTATCATCCTCATCCAATCCTTGCGCAACAGTCTTCAACGAACCTTCCAACTGTCCTTCTTCCAATGCTTCTTTCAGAGCAAACGACTCCAGCTTCTGATAGACACAATCTTTCTCACCATTGCTCCGCATCATGTAACTCCATTCTTCGGATGGAAAATCTTTGTTTCTAAAAGTAGGGCGGAATATCTCTCCTGTCTGCCGATCATATACTAATGAATAGCTCTTATCATCCTTTATCACCATACCCTTCATATTCAAAGACGAAATCTGGCATTTCAAGAAATAATAACGTGAAGTGACTCCCTCCAGACGCAGATAATATTTTCCGCCTTCCGAATCTCTGACAGAAGGCGTACGCAACAGTATAGGAAACAATTCATTTGTCTTTTTATTTATCTGATAGACAGTATCAGAAGCCATATCATTCAGGTAAGTTTCTCCACCTTGCCCCAACATGACTTCACAATATAGATATGCTTTCCAATTCTCATTACCGTCTATCCTAATAGACAGGCTGGCCTCCCAGTCTTTTACGTATTGTAATGAATCAATCGTTTTGCCCGATTTATCCAACAGCATGACAGGATGATATGCAGTTATTTCGCCCTCCTTTCCGACATTGGCCTTTTCCTTAAACAATACAAGCTTATCAGCCGAATAATTAAGCATATCCCTTTGCCGGATATTAACTTTAGTATCCAATGTACGTTTGTACGTACCGTCCAAAGTATAAACATATACTTTGGACGGTGCCCCCAGCACATAAATCTCACCGCGTTGCCAGTCCACATCAACATTCTGAATATCATTATATTCTTCAGGACCATCCCCCTTTCTGCAAATAAAGTTTTTTGCTTTACCACTACGGTCAAACAAAAACAGTTTGCCTTCTTGTTGGCTCATGCCAAGCATTCCTTTATCAGACACAGCAGCTATTGTACCTTGAAACAACATATTTTCATTCGTTTCTAATGGAATATACTCAATATCAGCTACATCCTGAAGAAAAATCTCTTTCACAGGATATTCCTTATTAACATCAATCCGAGGAAGTAATGCCTCTCTATATTGTCCATCACCGCTACATCCTACAATAACAAGAGCAAAACTAAATACGACATATAACCTATTAAATTTCATTTCTAATGAATTTATAAATAAATATATTATTATTTGTATACGACAAAAATCATTGAAGAATATTTCATTTTCCTGATATAATCTCTTTCACACACAACAAGTATGGCACTTTCTGTTCATGAAGATTCTGTGTGAAAGCTATCCTCTCTTTGTGACAGGAAATGTGCAACACTGTAGAATTGTAGTTGCGATTGAATGATGCTTCACAGCATCATTCAATCTGACTTGTTTTCGTCCTTTTCCGAACATTACGTTCGGCTCGTCATATCATTAACATATCGATATATCAAATAGCTCAAGACCATCATCTCAAAACCAAAACAGGTATTCGCAAAGTTTTAAGACATCCATAACATCAGACGAGGGCATTCCATTTATTATTTATAGAAACAACTTCTCCTCCGTCTTGACAAGAATAAAGCCTTAGCACATTTTCTTTTATCGTCCTAAAGAACACTGTTCATACTGAACGACATGACAAAGATAAATATTAAAATCAGTTTTACAAAAATAAAGCGATAATATTTCATTTCTTGAAAATATAACGAGTCAGTAGAAATTCAATGGGGATAGTTCCATTTAATCGTGAAGGATATTCATATAAGAAAAGAGGGATAAAAAAAGAAGGGTATCTATCCCAGACACCCAATCTTCATTAACCTTAAATCTAATACCATGAAAAACACAGTGCAAAGATACAGATTTTATGTTATCAAACATAACAAGCGAGTACTTTTTTGCTTTTGTTTAACTATTTTTATATTTTACAGATACTTCCAAGAATAAGTAGCAGCTATTATAATACATTCATAACTATATTCGGGTGCAAAGCCTACACCCGAATACAGACAATAGATTATTCGACATACAATACCAATCCTTTCAGGTATTCACCTTCAGGATGGTAAATATTAACAGGATGGTCACCCGGCTGTGTGAGTTGATGCAAAATACGCACGCTACGTCCGCTTTGTGCAGCCGCAGTAAACACAGCATTACGGAAATTCATTTTATCCACAACTTGCGAACAAGAGAAAGTAAACAGAATTCCTCCCGGCTTTATTTTCTCAAACGCCTTGGCATTCAGCTTGGTATATCCGCGCAAAGCATTGCGAAGGGCATCTTTATGTTTGGCAAAAGCTGGCGGATCTAGGATTATCAAATCATACTGATCCCCCATACGGTCCAAGTACTTGAAAGCATCTTCGGCATAAGCCTGATGACGCGAGTCACCGGGGAAGTTAAGCTCTACATTCATATTTGTCAGATCGATGGCTTTGGCAGAGCTGTCTACCGAATGTACCAGGTTTGCTCCTCCGCGCATGGCATAGAAAGAAAATCCACCGGTATAACAAAACATATTCAGTACATTACGCCCCTTGGAATAACGTTCCAGTAAATGACGGTTCTCGCGTTGGTCGACAAAGAAACCAGTCTTTTGTCCTTTCAGCCAATCCACATGGAATTTCAAACCATATTCCATAGCAATATTCTCAGGACTTCCTCCTTTGATAAAGCCATTTTCTGGTTCTAAATCCGCCTTAAACGGCAAAGTGGTTTCCGACTTATAATAAATATTCCGAACCACATCGCCCATCACTTCCGACAAGGCTTCGGCTATCTCCATGCGGTAGACGTGCATACCGGCAGAATGTGCCTGCATCACTGCCGTATGATCATACACATCTATAATAAGCCCCGGCAGATTATCACCTTCTCCATGCACCAAACGGTAAGTGTTATTGGTGGGGTTGCCAGCCAGACCTAAACTCCGGCGCAAATCATACGCCACCTCCAGACGATGTTTCCAAAAGTCATGGTCTATTTCTTTCTGAGTAAAGGTTAGCACCCGTACGGCAATGCTCCCAATCTGGAAATGTCCGCAAGCAATAAATTCTTTCTTTGATGTGTACACATCTACAATTTCACCTTCTTCGGGCTCTCCCTCTATGTGATGGATAGCTCCCGAAAACACCCAAGGATGAAAACGTTTCAACGATTCTTCTTTACCCGGTTTCAGGTATACTTTTTTATAAGCCATCGGTAGTTACTGTTGATTCTATTGGTTCGTTTTGTATTATTTCGTAATCGCCCGTGCGTTCCAATTCGGACAGGCAGTTGTAAATTTCCACACACGCCCATGCATCGGTGGCAGCATATAACTTTTGCCCTTCACTCAGTACATCGGCTTCCCAATTGGAAAGGCGCTGATTCTTTGAGATCTTCTCTCCGAAAAGGTTGGCATATATCTTTTGCAGGCTTCTGTCTTCAATACCAAACTTGCCTACATATTCTTGCAATTCTATCCAGTTTCCACGATCGGGACGCATATCCTGACGTTTACGCAATGAGTTGAAATCATCTTTCAGTGACAAGCCTATCTTGAGGGTATCGCTCATCAAGAACTCCTGCAACGAATCGGGCATGCCGATACGGTTAAGCCTGAACAGGAAACAAGTGTCCTGTGTGGAAATCTGCAACAATGCCACCTTGTGGGTAGTTCCTCGTTTGAATGAGGGACGGGTTTCCGTATCCACTCCCACTATGCGCTGATCCTTGAGATAAGCCACTGCTTTTTCGGCGTCACTTTCGGTATAAACCACAAATATACGTCCGGGAAAAAGCACTTTGGGCATTGCAGCTATTTCTGCTTTACTTATACTTTTCTTTATTAACTTCATAATAATCGGTTCTCATCTTCCATTTCCGAATCGTCTTCATCCATTACATCTTCTTTGTCTTCATCGGCGGAATTATATTTCACATCGTGCAGGGCACGCATCGTATTCACCAAACGTTGTCCCCAAAATTCTTCAAAATGCTCTTTACAAATCACCAGCGAATCGTTCATCGTCTCGTTCAGTCCCAATTGAAACACACTGATAAAATCTTTCAAGTCCTGATAAATATCAGCCAAATCTTCGGATATACATTTCTTTATAGGTGTATCACTGTATGCCATATCAGGCAGAAAGACTTCCAAATAGTCGTCTTTAGAGCCCAACACTTCGGCCACAGCCATGCGTATCAGTTCATAATCTTCTTCTGTTACGAATGTTTCGGGGTCAAACTCCCCTATCCGTTCGCAAGGAGGTATCATGGATGCTTTTAAATAGAGCAACGGAAGAATTTTGAGGGCGGTGTCTACAAATGTGCCCCGCTTGGCATCACGTGTTCTTTCTAAAAAGCCGCAATATTCGGCAGCTACCGTCACAAACTCCACTGTATTTTTGTCAAATATCACCTGACTATACTTTTCCATAACATTAAAATTGAATCGCAAAGGTAAGAAAAAAGAGATTAATTAAGCCAATAATTAATGATTTTCATGTACATTTGCGAAATAATAAATCGCATTAATAAATATGGCTAAGAAAAAAACAGATAAAGAGACCGAACCTAAAAAGATTTCGACGAATCGGTTTACTACATTTTTTAAGAGTGAGACAACACATTTTGTTATAGGACTCATCAGTGTGATATTCGCCGTTTACTTATTGCTGGCTTTTACTTCCTTCTTTTTCACGGGAGCGGCAGACCAAAGCATATTGGACAACCAGCAACCGGGTGAGCTGATGCAGACCACTAATCATGTGAAAAACTACGCCGGCGCACGCGGTGCACAATTGGCGGATTTCCTTATCAACGAATGTTTCGGGCTTGCCGCTTATTTCATCATTCTTTTCCTTGCTGTTGTAGGAATGAAAATGATGAAAGCCTACCAGTTCCGTGTATGGAAATGGTTTATGTCTTGTTCTATCCTACTTATTTGGTTCTCCATTACACTGGGATTTATTTTCAACGGAACCTTCAGCGACAGTTTTATCTACCCTGGAGGACTGCACGGACATAATGTAAGTGCATGGTTGGTTTCTCAAATCGGCATACCCGGTCTGGGACTGCTTTTACTGATAACCGCCCTTCTCTTCTTTGTCTATCTGAGCAGTGAAACTATCAATATGATTCGTAAGGCACTTCATCCCAATTTCAGAAGGAAGAAGAAAGATACGCCCACAACAACCGACAACGAAAATTATGATGCAAATATCAAGCCTAAAAAAGAAGAAAAGAAAGAATATTCCAATCCACAACCTGCCGTGGTAGACTTTGAGCTGGAACAACCCATAAAAGTGGAAGTAGGCAGCGAAGAGGAAGAAGCACCCAAAGATCCATTCCCTTTTGAAGAAAAGCAGGTGAACGAGCCTCAACTCTCTGCACCTGCAAGTACAAGCGAAGAAGAGGAAGAAGATAATGACGAACCCGACTTTACCGTATCCGATGATACATCGGAAGAGGATGAAGAGTATAAAGGTCCTGCCTTACAGCCTTATAATCCGCGCCTCGATCTGGAAAACTATAAATTCCCCACTCTTGATTTGTTGAATCAATATGAGGACAATGGCCCTAATATCGATATGGAAGAACAGAATGCCAACAAAGATCGCATTATCAAAGTATTGCGCAGTTTTGGCATTGAGATAAGCTCTATCAAAGCCAGTGTAGGACCTACTATTACATTGTATGAAATTACTCCGGCAGAAGGCGTGCGTATCTCTAAAATCCGTAATTTGGAAGATGACATAGCACTGAGTTTGTCTGCATTGGGTATCCGTATCATTGCCCCTATACCGGGTAAAGGTACTATTGGTATAGAGGTTCCGAATGCCAATCCGCGTATTGTGCCGATGCAATCTATTCTCAACAGCAAGAAATTTCAGGAAACCACTATGGAACTACCAATAGCATTGGGAAAAACAATCACCAATGAAGTGTTTATGGTAGACTTGGCTAAAGCACCGCACATGCTCGTAGCAGGTGCCACGGGACAAGGTAAATCCGTAGGATTGAACGCCATTGTCACTTCCTTATTATATAAGAAGCATCCGGCGGAACTGAAATTTGTTATCGTAGACCCTAAAAAAGTGGAATTCTCTGTTTATACTCCGATAGAGAGACATTTCCTTGCCAAACTGCCAGATGGAGAAGATGCTATTATCACCGATGTTTCGAAAGTGGTGCAAACGCTGAACTCGCTTTGTGTAGAAATGGATACGCGTTACGATTTATTACGCAAAGCCGGATGCCGTAATATTAAAGAATACAACGCCAAGTTTATCAGCCGCCAGTTGAATCCTGAAAAAGGGCATCGCTTTATGCCTTACATCGTGATTATCATCGATGAGTTCGGTGACCTGATTATGACTGCCGGAAAAGAAGTGGAATTGCCTATTTGTCGAATTGCACAGTTAGCACGTGCAGTAGGTATTCATGCTATCATCGCTACCCAGCGTCCGACAACAAATATCATCACCGGTACCATTAAAGCCAACTTCCCGGCCCGTGTCGCTTTCCGTGTGGCTGCCATGATGGACTCCCGTACCATCCTTGACCGTTCGGGTGCACAGCAGTTGATTGGTAAGGGTGACATGCTTTACTTACAAGGCAATGATCCCGTACGTGTACAATGTGCTTTTGTCGATACTCCCGAAGTGGAACGCATCGCAAATTACATCAGCAAACAACAAGGTTATCCTACCGCTTTCATGCTGCCCGAATATGTGGGTGAAGAAAGTGAAAGTAGCATAGGAGAAGTGGACATGAACCGCCTCGACCCGATGTTTGAAGATGCAGCCCGTCTGGTAGTTATCCACCAACAAGGTTCTACCTCACTGATTCAGCGTAAATTCTCTATCGGTTACAACCGTGCAGGACGTATTATGGATCAGTTAGAAAAAGCAGGCATCGTAGGCCCCACTCAGGGAAGTAAGGCACGTGATGTACTTTGTATGGACGAGACCGACCTGGAAATGAAATTGAACAATCTGCAACAATAAATTGTTTAGTAGAATCATGCTTAAATTAAAAAAGATATATTTATTGATATTGGCACTGTGCCTCTCGACCAGTATGTTTGCCCAGAAGGACAAACAAGCCCGCGAAGTGCTGGACAAGACAGCCGCGGCTATGAAAGATGCCGGAGGAATACGCGCTGTGTTCGGCGGTACATCCAACGGTACATTACTGTTAAAAGGAGAGCAATTCTACCTGAACAGCGGAGGTGTACAAAGCTGGTTTGACGGGAAGACGCAATGGAGTTATCTGGAAAGCAGTGACGAAGTGAACATAAGTACCCCCACCCCGGAGGAACTGCAAGGTATCAATCCATACTCATTGCTCTCACTCTATAAAAGCGGTTATAACTATAAGTATGCAGGTATGAAAACCCGCAATGGCAAGCAAGGTTATGAAGTGACCTTGACTCCTGAGAAGAAACAGGAAATCGCTTCCATTACCTTATTTGTTTCAAAAACATACGAACCGTTATACATCAAAATACTGCAAAGTAACAAAACGGTCAACGAGATTATCGTATCTTCTTATCAAACCCATCAGCCATTGGATAATGAATCATTCAGGTTTGATAAAAGGAAATATCCGAATGCCGAAGTGATTGATTTAAGAAACTAACAATTTAAAGTAACGAATAAAAAATTATGAGTACAGAGAAAGTAAAATGCCTGATTATCGGTTCAGGCCCCGCAGGTTACACCGCTGCTATCTATACAGGGCGTGCCAACATTGCTCCGGTCCTTTATGAAGGACTTCAGCCGGGCGGACAGCTCACTACTACTACCGATGTAGAGAATTTCCCCGGTTATCCCGAAGGTATCAGTGGACCGCAGCTAATGGAAGATTTACGCAAACAGGCAGAACGCTTCGGCGCAGACATCCGCACAGGCATCGCCACTTCTGCCGATCTGAGCAAACGTCCTTACCGCATCACCATCGATAACGAAAAGGTAATCGAAACAGAAACGGTCATCATCTGCACAGGAGCCACAGCCAAATATTTGGGGCTGGACGATGAAAAGAAATATGCAGGCATGGGAGTCAGTGCATGTGCTACTTGCGACGGATTCTTCTACCGCAAAAAGACGGTTGCCGTAGTAGGTGGCGGTGATACGGCTTGTGAAGAAGCTATTTATTTAGCCGGCCTAGCCAAACAGGTTTACCTGATTGTACGTAAGCCGTTCTTGCGCGCTTCTAAAATCATGCAGGCACGCGTGATGAACCATCCGAACATCAAAGTCCTGTTTGAACACAATGCAACAGGTCTATACGGCGAAAACGGTGTAGAAGGCGTTCACTTGGTTAAACGCGCAGGCGAATGTAACGAAGAGCACTACGACCTTCCCATCGACGGTTTCTTCTTAGCTATTGGCCACAAGCCTAACTCTGATATTTTCAAACCATACGTCGATACAGACGAAGTGGGTTACATCATTACCGAAGACGGTACTCCCCGCACCAAGGTTCCCGGAGTATTTGCTGCAGGAGACGTAGCCGACCCGCACTACCGCCAAGCTATCACTGCGGCAGGAAGTGGCTGCAAGGCCGCTATCGAGGTAGAAAGATACCTCTCTGCCAACGAACTTTTATAAAAAAACAATAACCCCACAACAAACAACACCATGACACACTTCTTTAAGAAGCTAGTGGCTGCCTGGTTTATCCTAGGCAGCGTTGCGGTGGGATTTGCTCAGCAAATGCCACCCATCCCTACGGACGCCAATGTCCGCATCGGTAAATTAGAAAACGGGCTGACGTATTACATCCGCCATAACAATTTGCCCGAAAAAAGAGCTGATTTCTACATCGCTCAAAAAGTTGGCTCCATCTTGGAAGATGATAATCAGCGCGGTCTGGCTCACTTTTTGGAACACATGTGCTTCAACGGCACAGAAAACTTCCCCGGAAAAACATTAATCAGCTATCTGGAAAGTATCGGTGTACGTTTCGGCGAGAACCTGAATGCTTATACCTCTATTGATGAAACTGTTTACAACATCAACAATGTGCCCGTTACGCGAGACGGAATTATAGATTCCTGTCTGCTTATCCTGCATGACTGGGCAGACGGGCTGACACTCGACCCGAAAGAAATCGATAGCGAACGAGGTGTTATCCATGAAGAATGGCGCACAAGCACAGGAGCTATGATACGTATGTACGAAAAAGTACTTCCCATTGCCTACCCAAACAGTAAATACGGCCATCGTCTGCCTATCGGAACAATGGAAGTGGTAGATAACTTCCCTCATCAGGCATTGCGTGACTATTATGAAAAATGGTATCGTCCCGACCAACAAGGCATCATGATTGTCGGAGACATTGATGTAGATAAGATGGAAGCTAAGATTAAAGAAATCTTCTCTCCTATCAAAATGCCGGCAAACCCAGCCGAACGCGAGTACTTCCCCGTGCCGGACAACAAAGAAACAATTGTGACCATTGCCAAAGATAAGGAACAGACCAACACGATTATTTATCTCTGGCATAAACATGACATCGTTCCCAATGAGGCTAAAAACAATATGGACTATCTGGTACTGAACTATATGAAGTCTATGGCAAACAATATGCTTAACGCCCGTTTGAACGAACTGAAAGAAACTCCGCAACCTCCGTTTATCTATGCAGTGACTGAAGATGGAAACTTCTTCCTGTCTAAGACAAAGGATGCCTTTACCGGTATTGCCGTAAGTAAGGAAGACGGAATAGACACAGCACTTTCTGCATTGGCACGCGAGATAGAACGCGTACGCCAATTCGGTTTTACCGCCTCTGAATACGCACGTGCCAAAGCGGATTATCTGCGCCAATTGGAATCAGCTTATAATGAACGTGATAAAGTAAAAAACAATGCGTATGTAAACGAGTATGTACGCCATTTCATCGACAATGAACCTATCCCCGGCATTGATGCAGAATATGCCATCATGAATCAAATTGCTCCCAACATTCCGGTGGAAGCAATCAACTCACTCATTCCGTCACTAGTAAGTGACAGTAACATCGTGGTCAATATTTTCTGCCCTGAAAAAGAAGGCATGAAATATCCGACCGAACAAGAAATTATGGATGTGCTCAACAAGGTGAAAGCTGAAAAACTCACTGCGTATGAGGATAAGGTATCCGATGAACCGTTAATTTCCGAACAACCGAAAGCCGGCACCATCGTAAAAACAGAAGAAGGACCGTTCGGTTCTACCGTACTCACTTTGTCAAACGGTGTACGTGTCATCTTGAAAACGACAGATTTCAAGGCTGACGAAATTCGTATGCGTGCATTCAGTCCCGGTGGTAACTCCTTGTTCCCCGACAATGAAATTCTTCAGATAAAGGTACTGAACGATGTAGCCGGATTGGGTGGACTGGGTAACTTCAGTAATGTAGATCTGGAAAAAGTTCTGGCCGGAAAGAAAGCCAGCATCAGTACTGCCGTAAACGGTCTGAGCGAAGGAATGAACGGAAGCTGCTCACCCAAAGATTTGGAAACCCTGCTGCAACTGGTTTACCTGAGTTTCACTGCTCCGCGTATGGATCAAAATGCATTTGAATCATATAAGAGCCGCACCAAAGCAGCCCTTGCCAATCAGGAGGCTAATCCGCAAATCGCATTGTCTGACTCACTGCAGAAAGCAATGTATATGAACCATCCGAGAGCCTTACGTGTCAAAGCGGATATGATTGACAAAATTGACTACAACCGAATCATGGAAATGTATAAAGACCGCTTTAAAGACGCCGGAGATTTTACTTTCCTCTTTGTCGGAAACATAACCTTGGATGAGGCCAAGCCGTTGATTGAGACTTATCTGGGAGGATTGCCAACCATCCACCGCACCGAAAATTTCCGCGATACCAAGATGGATATCCGGAAAGGCAAATACACCAATATCTTCAACAAGAAACTGGAAACTCCATTGGCCAGCGTATTGATAGTCGCCAGTGGAAAATGCGAATATACATTGAAGAACGATGTGTTGATGTCTTTCCTCACTCAATCATTGGATAAGGTATATCTGGAAAGTGTCCGCGAGAAAGAAGGCGGTTCGTATGGTGTGAGTGTATATGGACAACTCAGCCGTTATCCGAACGACGATGAAGCTTTCCTGCAAATCTATTTCGATACCGATCCTGCCAAACGCGAGAAGATGACGCAAATCGTCATGAACGAATTACAAAAGATAGCACAGGAAGGCCCGTCTGCCGAACACATAAACAAGGCAAAAGAGTTTATGCTGAAGAAACATACCGAGCAAGTAAAAGAAAACGGTTATTGGTTGAATATGCTGAACCAATATTATTGGTATAAAGCCGATATGGACAGCAATTTCCAGCAATTGGTAGAAAGTATCACTCCCGAAGATGTGAAACAATTTGCCAAAGCTCTGTTGGGACAAGACAATTGCATCGAAGTCAGCATGACTTCCGGCGAAACAAAATAATCGTCCTTGCCTATGCTTTTTACGATTATAAGAAGAAACGAGAAACTTGCCGCAAAGCGGAGTCCGATGTTCGACAAGAACCGCTTTGCCAAGTTTCTAATCTATTTCATGGTAGCATATTGGGCAGCGCTCCTCTTACTTATGGGGGTAACGCTGCCCTCAGCTTTTGAGTCGTCAGCTCCGAATATGGAGTCTTACCACATCCTGAATCAAGGATTAATATATGTGTTGATGGCTGACTTTCTAGTGCGTTTTGTAATTCAAACCGCCACTTCGCACGAAATCAAGCCATATCTGCTTATGCCGGTCAAAAAGAAGAAACTGATAGACACCTTATTGCTTCAATCAGCGATAAGCATGTATAACCTTTTCTGGTTTTTCTTTTTCGTACCGTTTGCTTTTCTTTCCATTTTTCGTTTTTATGGAGTAACGGGAATCGTGTGTTATCTGATAGGTATATGGCTGCTCATGGTATTGAACAACTATTGGTATCTGCTATGCAAGATGCTGCTCAACGAAAAAACCGCTTACTTGTTACTTCCGTTGGCTGTATACGGTCTGCTGGCCCTAGCCGAATTCATTCCCGAAGGTAATCCCATCAGTACTTTCACCATGAATCTGGGAGAAGGGTTTATCGAAGGAAGTCTGCCGGCCTACCTGAGTGTCATTATCCCTATCCTCGCAATGATACTCATCAACCGCACCTTGCAAATACGTTTACTCTATAGCGAAATATCCAAGGTGGAAGATACGAAAATGAAGCATGTATCAGAATACAAATTTCTGGACCGCTATGGGGAAATAGGTGAATACCTGCGTTTGGAACTGAAATTATATTTCCGCAACAAGACGGTCAAGACGCAGTTCCGTATGGGATTCATCATCATGATCGCATTCTCATGTGTACTCGCCTTCACCGAGGTTTACGACAGAATGACAAACTTTATCTGCATCTATAATTTTGCCATTCTGCCCGTCATGACATTGGGACAAGTGATGTGCTTCGAAGGGAATTATCTGGATGGCCTGATGAGCCGCAAGGAATCCATATACAATTTATTGCGGGCTAAATATTATTTAAACAGCCTGATTTTGCTGATTCCTTCGCTTATTATGATTATACCTATCAGTCAAGGAAAAATCTCTCCGTTGATGGCCTTGTCTTATTTGCTCTTCACCATAGGGGCTGTGTTCTTCACCTTGCTCCAACTGGCTGTATACAACAAAAAGACGCTCCCGCTGAACGCCAATGTGATGCGCAGCAACAGAGGCAACTCCCTGTTTCAGAGTTTACTCATCTCGTGCGCCCTGTTCATGCCGATAATTGTCAACTCCGCACTGACCATGGTCTTGGAGCAGGACAAGGCATTTGTTATTATGATGCTTATAGGGCTGGTACTGATTGCAACCCATAATATCTGGATAAAGAATATCTATAACCGTTTCATGAAACGCCGCTATGACAACATGGAAGGCTTTCGTGATTCCCGATAAAATGAATAACGTATGAATATCACAATAGAGCAATTGAAAAAGGATTTCGGTACAAAAGTAGCCGTAGACATAGAGAACTACACCATTCAAAGCGGTGATATGCTGGGATTGGTAGGTAACAACGGTGCCGGAAAAACGACCCTGTTCCGACTGATGCTGGATTTACTGAAAGCAGACAGCGGAAATGTATGTATTGGCGACTTCAATGTGAGCAAGAGTGAAGAATGGAAAAATGTGACCGGAGCGTTTATCGATGACAGTTTTCTGATTGATTATCTCACTCCCGAAGAATATTTCTATTTCGTAGGAAAAATGTATGGTTTGAAAAAGGATGAAGTGGATGAACGGATTAGCAAGTTCAACCGCTTTATGAACGGAGAAGTGATTGGACAGAAAAAGCTTATCCGCAACTACTCGGCAGGCAACAAACAGAAAGTAGGTATCATCTCCGCGATGTTGCATCAACCACAAGTATTAATACTGGATGAACCGTTTAATTTTCTCGACCCCACTTCACAATCGGTAATCAAGCATATCCTGAAAGCCTACCATGAAGAAACCGGAGCGACTATTCTCATCTCAAGTCATAACCTGAATCATACAGTTGATATCTGTCCACGCATCGCATTGCTTGAAAACGGAAAGATTATCCGTGACATTGACAATCACGATAATTCTGCCGAGAAAGAATTGGAAGACTATTTTAATGTAAAAGAATAATAGGATAATGAAGAAACTCCTCTCCCATCTACTGATACTAAATACATTAGCCGTTCTACTGGCCTCATGTGGCACGTCTGCCCCGAGTTATAATTACAAAGAACTGGCACGCGCCTCCATACGCCTTCGTATGGATATAGACATGAAAGACAACCATCGGTTGTATGTAGAATCAGCAGAATGGTTGGGAGTTCCCTATCGAGGAGGGGGCAACAATAAAAGAGGCATAGACTGCTCCGGCCTGACTTCTCACTTGTACAAAAAAGTCTATCGCAAGAAGTTGGAACGTAACTCCGACGACCAGCGCACCCAAAACTGCCGTAAAGTAAGCAAGAGCAATTTACGTGAAGGAGATTTGGTATTTTTCCATAACGGACGCAAAAAAAGAGTCGCCAGCCACGTAGGAATCTACCTGAAAGATAATAAATTTATCCATGCAAGTACCAGTCGCGGAGTGATTGTCAGTAACCTGAATGAAGAGTATTATCGCAAACACTGGCTCTCGGGCGGCCGTGTATCCAGCATAAAATAAGCAATTATTTCTCCCAAAAAGTCCTAAAGATTATCTATTAATTCCCTATCTTTATGCCAAAAGCGCAAAATGGAATACGGTATTTATTTATTTGATTTCGATTATACCTTGGCCGACTCATCCCGCGGGATTGTGATTTGCTTCCGCAATGTATTAACGCGCCACGGACACACTAATGTAACAGATGAAAGCATCAAACGCACTATTGGGAAAACCCTTGAAGATTCATTCAGTATTCTGACCGGTATTACCGACAAAGATACGCTTGCCTCATATAAGAAAGAATATGTGAAGGAAGCAGATACACACATGACTGCCAATACCAAATTTTTCCCTGAAACCGTAACGGTATTGAAAGCCTTAAAAGAAAAAGGAGCCAAAATCGGCATCATCTCCACCAAGTACCGGTACCGCATCAATGAAATGGTAAACCAGCATTTCCCTAAAAAGTTTTTCGACATAATTATCGGTGGAGAAGATGTTAAAAAAGCGAAGCCGAGCCCTCAGGGACTTCTGAAAGCACTACGCCGCCTGCATTGCAAGAAAAAAGATACATTATATATAGGTGACAGCATAGTCGATGCACAAACCGCCCAATTAGCCGGAGTCGACTTCGTAGGTGTCTTAAACGGCATGACTACGCGCGAAGAACTTGCCATTTACAGATATAAGCAGATTCTGCCTAACCTTACCCTACTGCCTTTGGTAAATAAGACAGCTACACCTCCCCCCTTTCATCGGTTACTCCCACATAAGGCCCTTGTCTATTATCGGTTCCTTCATCAAAAACAGATTGGAGGGAAAAAGGAATTACCTAAAAACCGACAGAACCATACATGCAAAAATTGCGGAAAGACATTTCACGGCAATTTCTGTCCCGATTGCGGGCAGACACAAGACACACCACGCTTCACCATTCGTAATGCTTTTCAAAACATATTAAGCGGATTTTTCAATATTGATAACGGATTCAGCCGTAACCTATTGGAGTTTCTTTATCGCCCGGGATACATGATAAGAGATTATATAGACGGAAAACGGGTGCATTACTTCAAGCCATTCCAAAGTCTATTTGTGTTAGCCGCCCTCTATATCATGTGCGTCCAGCTAATAGACCCGGAAGCGCTGAAGAACAAAGAAAAAGAATACGAAGGCAATCCCACGTACGAGCAACTGATAGACAACATCAAGAACCAGCGAAAATACGCGACCAGAGACAGTGCCAAGATTTATTTGGGACAAAGCTTGCTCTATGCCGACAGTGCCCGAATAGCGGATGCCGACATCACCCTAGAAGATAAAATAAATGTAAAGTTGAAAAACACACCGGATAACCCACAAGCCACAACCGACAATGATGACGACATTGTTGACGACTTAGTAGAGGCCGGTGTAGCTGTAAGCGTAGCATTAGACGAATATAAAGAGAACTTCCTAAGCGAAAACAAATATATTTCGGCCGTTTACAATTTAATGAGAAGTTGGATTCACGGAAATAAGGCTTTCAGTATACTGCTCTTGCTACCAGTCTTTACATTGGCAAGCCGATGGAGCTTCCGCAAATCTCTTGTCGGTCACCGATTTAACCTGACCGAGCAATTCTTTGTACAGGTATATATCGCCAGCCAGATACTCTGGGTATCCCTTCTCATCCTGCCCTTCACCCGAGAAGCGCACCTAAATGACATTTTCGACTTGAATAACAAAGCTATTTTTCTCCTATTCGTATGGGACTATCGGCAATTATTTAACCTGTCATGGTGGAGCAGCTTCAAACGGACTATCGTCATGTTCTGCTATTGTATACTGATTATGATGTTAGCAGCAACCCTGATTATCACAATATTTGCAATTATCAACTATCTCAGATAAGCAGTAGAATGATGAATGTATGATTTTAACAAAAAAAGAGCAGAAAGTTTTTGAAGTTCAAAATAATATCAGTAATTTTGTGCCCGATTTAGTCCGTGGAGGTCGAAAAGAGACTTCAGAGATGATGTCCACCTTACGGAGAAAACCCGTTTAATATAAAAAATAACATGTACGTAATTGTAGAAATTAACGGTCAGCAGTTCAAAGCTGAAGAAGGCAAGAAACTGTTTGTACACCACATTCAGGATGCTGAAAACGGCAAGACTGTTGAATTTGAAAAAGTATTGTTGGTAGACAACAACGGAACAGTAACTGTAGGTGCTCCTACCGTTGACGGTGCCAAAGTAGTTTGTGAAGTAGTATCTCCGCTGGTAAAAGGCGACAAAGTACTCGTATTCCACAAGAAGAGAAGAAAAGGTCATAGAAAGCTGAACGGTCACCGTCAACAGTTTACAGAGTTAACTATTAAACAAGTTATTGCTTAATCATTTAAAATTTTAAGAAGAAATGGCACATAAAAAAGGTGTAGGTAGTTCTAAGAACGGCCGTGAATCAGCAAGTAAGAGATTAGGCGTTAAGATATTTGGTGGACAGGCTTGTAAAGCAGGAAACATCATCGTTCGTCAGAGAGGTACAGAATTCCATCCGGGTAACAACATCGGTATGGGTCGTGACCACACTCTTTTCGCTTTGGTAGATGGTACAGTATGTTTCAAAGTGGGTCGTGAAGATAGAAGATCAGTATCTATCATCCCGGCTGTAGAAGCATAATTCAGTTCCTACAAGAAAAAAACGAATTCAAGAAAGGCTCTTTTATAAAGAGCCTTTCTTTGTTTTATATCAGCAGGCTCCAAAGAATCATTGCAAAAGATAAAAAGCGTTTCAGAAAAGACCATAGTCTTTCTAGCAACTCATATTGTTCTGAAAACAAGTACCTTGCCGCGTACATGAATAATAAAGCGATTACCGACAGCTTCATTCAATGTCCCTTGCCACCAGTTCGTAAAAACAGAAAGAGGATAAACCAAGCCGTCTGCTGAAAGTTCCGTAGCCCCCATATTAAAAACAGAGACCTGCTGAGCCGGAAAAGACTCGAAAACACTATCCTCTTCAATGGGAGTAAACATTCCATAATCAGTCAACATCCTCACCTCTGCCTGATCCATATAATCAGCAAGCAGACTGATATTTCCTAAAGTATGGTCTTCCCGCTTACCGGTAGCTCCCATAACCGTAATATCCCGTCGCCCCTGGGACAAACAGAAACGAAATGCCTTACATTCGTATCCTGCTCTGCCTCGCGATGAATGAGATGAGCATAGCGTTCTTTTATCTCCGGCAATAACGAATCACCATCCCCCACAACAGCCGCCGGCCTCTTCCCAAAATGAAGATATGCATTAGCCGCTCCATCACAACAAACCACATAACGACACTCCCTCAGCCATTTCCCGGCCAAAGGAGAAGAAGGAAAGTCTCCGTCTGCCAATATAATAGTTTGAGGTACATTCATATATTCCGGTAATTTATATTCTTTCATTCTGCTACATTCATTAATTGTTTCCATTTCAGATATCCGAAAAAAGCGATTAGGGCGTAAAGGCCATAAAGGAAAGAAGTGAAATAAAGATCTTTATAAAGATACAACCCGCAAGATACAACATCTACAACAAGCCAAACCAACCATTGTTCCACATATTTATGCGCCAACATCCACATCGCTATAATACTCAAAGCCGTAGTAAAACTATCCCACCAAGGCACGGTACTGTCCGTATACGCTGCCAGCACCTCACCTATCAAGGCAAATACGACACACAGGGCAATAAGCAAAGGGATAAGCAATTTGCGAGGGGTAAAAGTAATCTGTTTCTCCCGCTTACCGGGAACATGCCTCAGCCATACCCACCAGCCATAGACACCTGCCAATAAATAATAAACACTGATACCCGAATCCGCATACAGCCCCACCTGATAGTACACAACTATATAAATGGCCGGCATAATGACACTCACGGGCCACAACCAAATGCTTGCCTTGTATTCAAACCACAAATAAAGCAGGCCGACAAGAGTACCCGCTATTTCAAGATAATTCATCTTCCGTTCATTTTCATATTAAATCCAAATACAAAAGTAACGAATAACTCATACACCTTACCATTTTTTTCCCTATCTTTGTCCACCAATTAAAGAAATATCAAAAAGAGTAAAAGATATGCTTACTATTAAACAGATTACCGACAACACGGAAGGAGTTATCCGTGGATTGGAGAAGAAGCACTTCAAAGATGCAAAAGCAACTATTGAACAAGTGCTTGCATTTAACGACAAAAGACGTAATACCCAGAATCAATTAGATAAAAACCTGGCAGAAGTCAACTCAATCTCGAAGTCTATCGGTCTGCTCATGAAAGAAGGCAAAAAGGAGGAAGCAGAAACTGCCAAGGCACGTGTAGCCGAGATTAAAGAAATCAGCAAAACCCTGCAAGCCGAAATGGACCAAGCTCAGGAAGACATGAACAATCTGCTCTATACCATTCCCAATGTTCCTTATGATGAAGTGCCCGAAGGCTTCGGAGCCGAAGACAATGTAGTGGAAAAGATGGGAGGTATGGAAACCGAGCTTCCTAAAGATGCCCTCCCCCACTGGGAACTTGCCAAGAAATATGATCTAATCGATTTCGACTTGGGTGTAAAAATTACCGGCGCCGGTTTCCCTGTATATAAAGGTAAAGGAGCACGTTTGCAACGCGCACTCATTAACTTTTTCCTAGACGAAGCACGCGCTTCCGGTTATGACGAAATTATGCCGCCGACGGTTGTCAACACCGCCTCCGGTTACGGAACCGGACAATTGCCCGATAAGGAAGGACAGATGTATCACTGCGAAGTAGATGACTTATATTTGATTCCTACCGCCGAAGTACCGGTCACAAACATCTACCGCGATGTTATTTTGGAAGAAAAGCAATTACCTATCAAGAATTGTGCATACACTCAATGTTTCCGTCGTGAAGCCGGTTCATACGGTAAGGATGTTCGTGGTCTGAACCGCCTGCATGAGTTCTCCAAAGTAGAATTGGTGCGCATTGACAAACCCGAGCATTCCAAACAGTCACATCAGGAAATGCTGAATCACGTAGAAGGTCTATTGCAGAAGTTGGAACTCCCCTATCGCATTCTCCGTCTTTGTGGCGGTGATATGAGTTTTACAGCTGCTCTTTGCTTCGATTTTGAAGTATATTCGGAAGCACAGAAACGTTGGTTGGAAGTCAGCTCTGTTTCAAACTTCGATACCTATCAAGCCAACCGTCTGAAATGCCGCTACCGCAATGCAGACAAGAAAACCGAACTTTGCCATACATTGAACGGTTCAGCATTGGCATTGCCCCGCATCGTTGCCGCCCTGCTTGAAAACAATCAGACACCCGAAGGAATCCGCATCCCGAAAGCATTGGTTCCTTATTGTGGATTCGACATGATTGACTAATGTATTATGCTGTAACCGGTTACACATTTCGTATATAATAACAAGACTTAGTCATATAGAACAAGCCGCCCGCATAAAAGGGCGGCTTTTCTTTTGTCGTTAGAAAATATAATCATAACTTTGCGAACAATTATCAAATTGATATCCAACTAAGAAGAACAACTAACTTATAGTATAGCAAAATGAATAAGATTATTTCAAAAGAACATTTCTCAGAAAAGGTCTTTAAACTGGTGATAGAGGCTCCTCTTATTGCAAAGTCACGCAAAGCAGGACACTTTGTAATCGTCCGTGTAGGTGAAAAGGGCGAACGTATGCCGCTGACCATAGCCGGTGCAGACCCCATAAAAGGAACTATCACATTGGTAGTACAAGAAGTAGGACTCTCCTCTACCCGTCTTTGCGAACTAAATGAAGGTGATTACATCACTGATGTGGTAGGCCCATTAGGAAAAGCGACTCATATCGAAAACTTCGGAACCGTAGTTTGTGCCGGAGGCGGTGTAGGCGTTGCACCGATGCTTCCTATTGTCCAAGCATTAAAAGCTGCCGGAAACCGTGTCATCACCGTATTGGCAGGGCGCAGCAAAGAGTTGATTATCCTCGAAAAAGAGATGCGCGAAAGTTCTGACGAAGTAATCATTATGACAGACGACGGTTCTTATGGCCGCAAAGGATTGGTGACCGAAGGCGTGGAAGAAGTGATAAAACGCGAAAAAGTAAACAAATGTTTCGCCATAGGTCCTGCCATTATGATGAAATTTGTTTGTCTGCTGACTAAAAAATATGAAATTCCCACCGATGTATCTCTAAACACCATCATGGTGGACGGAACAGGCATGTGTGGCGCATGCCGCATCACTGTGGGAGGCAAAACACGCTTCGTATGTGTAGACGGACCGGAATTTGACGGCCACCAAGTAGACTTCGATGAGATGCTAAAACGTATGGGAGCTTTCAAAGAGATTGAAAGAGAAGAAATTCATAAACTGGATACAGATAAACAGCCCGAAACATGCGAAGCGACCAAAGAACTTGATGGACGCGATGCCCCTTGGCGTACAGAATTGCGCAAAGCGATGAAACCCAAGGAACGTATGTCCATTCCTCGTGTCAAGATGAATGAACTGGATGCTGAATACCGTTCACATAGCCGTAAAGAGGAAGTCAACTTGGGGCTGAATGAAGAACAAGCCGTAACGGAAGCCAAACGTTGCCTGGATTGTCCCAATCCGACCTGCATGAACGGTTGTCCGGTGGGAATCAACATTCCTAAATTCATTAAAAACATTGAACGAGGAGAATTTCTCGAAGCAGCAAAAACACTGAAAGAGACCAGTGCATTGCCGGCTGTATGTGGCCGCGTTTGTCCGCAAGAAAAACAATGCGAATCACAATGTACACATCTGAAAGCCGGACACGAAGCCGTTGCCATTGGCTATCTGGAACGCTTTGCTGCTGATTACGAACGCGAAAGCGGACAAATATCCGTCCCTCAAATAGCCGAAAAGAATGGCATCAAAATAGCGGTTATCGGCTCAGGTCCTGCAGGACTTTCATTTGCCGGAGATATGGCAAAACAGGGCTATGAAGTAACTGTATTCGAAGCCTTGCATGAAATCGGCGGTGTGTTGAAATATGGTATTCCCGAGTTCCGTCTGCCCAATAAAATTGTAGATGTAGAAATCAACAACTTGGCAAAAATGGGTGTTACTTTCATTAAAGATTGCATTGTGGGCAAGACCATCAGTGTAGAAGAGTTGGAAGCCGAAGGATTCAAAGGCATATTTGTCGCATCAGGCGCAGGTCTGCCCAACTTCATGAATATTCCGGGAGAAAACTCCATCAATATCATGTCTTCCAATGAATACCTGACCCGTGTAAATCTGATGGATGCCGCCAGTGAAGACTCCGATACTCCGGTCGTATTTGGAAAAAATGTAGCCGTTATCGGTGGTGGTAATACTGCCATGGACTCTGTCCGCACTGCCCGCCGTCTGGGAGCAGAGCGTGCTATGATTATCTACCGGCGTTCGGAAGAAGAAATGCCGGCACGTCTGGAAGAAGTAAAACACGCTAAAGAAGAAGGGGTAGAATTTATGACCCTTCACAACCCCATTGAATATATCGCTGATGAGAAAGGCCGCGTCAAGCAAGTGGTATTACAAAAGATGGAATTGGGCGAACCTGACGCTTCGGGCCGTCGCAGTCCTGTAGCGATTCCGGGAGCAACAGAAACCATTGACATAGACATGGCCATTGTCAGTGTAGGCGTGTCTCCCAATCCGATTGTTCCCAGCTCTATCAAAGGATTGGAATTAGGACGCAAGGGTACTATCGCTGTAAACGATAATATGCAATCGTCCATCCCGACCATTTATGCCGGTGGAGACATCGTTCGCGGAGGAGCAACGGTTATTTTGGCAATGGGTGACGGTCGCAAAGCTGCCGCTGCAATGCATGCACAATTAACCCAACAATAATAAGTGCCCGGCATCACTCCCTCCATGAAATAGCATCGAGTTTTCATGGTATCCCCCTAGCCGTCAGGTTAGGGAAAACACCTGAGGGTGTGTCGGAACGCTCATACACTAAAAATCACCCTCGCCACAGAGAATTGTAGCGAGGGTGATTTCGATAAAAAGAGCCATATCATTACTTAAAAACAGAGTTTGATATGGCTCCTTTATAATTGTTAGTTACAATCTGTAACTTTGCAGAGTGGTCATGTTAGTTTTGACACACCTTCAACTAAAAGTCTATTTTTAAATACATCCTCTTTTTCCTTCTCCCTATTCACCACCTTTGTAAAAGATATATTATCGTTAACCAAATAATACTTAAAGTGCCGAGGTAATAAACAAATAATAACGCAGATTTAACCACCATTACGTGCACTCCTGCTTACTTTTGCCAACAATTATAACCATAAAGAGAAAAACGAATGACCCGAAGGGTAAGTCTCAGTATATTACTCTGTACCTTAGCAGCACTGACGGCACAAGCACAATGGAGCAAACAAGATTCTATCCGTTTACAGCAATTGTTAAACGGAGAGGGAGAACTAATCATCAACAAAGAAGCTGTAAAATCAATTCATTTCGACTTTAATCCGACTAAGGATGCCATCCAAGGAAATCCGATGATGTCACAAGATAAACCGTGGATGAAATTTCTAGATGCCTTACCCAAGAACTTTGGAGATACCACCCAATGGATAAAACCCAAATATGTCCGCTTTACCCCCTATACCCCTTACACAAAATGGAATGAAGATCCTGTAAACGATCCGATTATCACCAATGAAAAGGAACTGAAAATATCCATGGTGCTAAACGTTAACAGCACAATCAAATACGATGTAAGAGAGCAACGTGTTATGCCTCCTAGCAAAAACAACAATGCCATTCAAGCCAGTGTAGGGGTAGCATATGCCTTCGATGCCGAAAAATTACTTTATGAAAACTTCAGCAAACGAGGACGCGCCATCAAACGCAACCGCAAGCATGCCAACGCATGGAAAACCTACATGGACTATATACCAACCCTACAAGACACGGTGAAAAAAGACACTGTGATGATGATGGAACTTCTACGCAAACAGGCAGAAAAGCTCTACCCGGGAGTGATAGAATCTACTGACTCTCTACTTTTTAAAAACAAAACAGACGGCCAAGGCCAGACAAAGGAAAGCCGCTAAATGAGGGCCGTGCACGAAATCTATGGCAAGTATCGGATGGAAATCGGTTTTCTCCTTTCATGAACCGCTGAAACGTCCTGTTGATGGGGATTCCGGCTCAGTTTGAAATCTTGGGGATTCAACCTCTGCATACGTTTTGAACTCCTTAAGTCGTTTCATTAGCCGGCCTAAGCGTTTTCGTCCTTTCGATTATGCCTGTTTGTAAGTCGAATTACTACAGTCTTCGGCAATGGACTGTATAGTCTGCTACCGAAGACTGTACAGTCCACCGTAACAGACTGTACAGTCCGCTGCCGGAGACTGTAATAATCTTCCGTTTAAAGAGACTTGGCCGACCCAAAGAAACGGCTTACTCTTCCTTTGGTTGGCGATTACGTCAAGTCCTGAATGTATCGGATGATGAAAAGACAGGCATCCGCCTTCCCTTCTTATTCGGATTGTGACAGGATGCCCTTTAAGATATCAAAGTGAAAAGAACGGCATTTGAGGGAACTCTTATGCTGCCCTTTCCTATATTAAACTATTTCATAAAAACAAAATACACAGCCAATATTAAGCAAACAAAGGCAGCCATGTGATTCCAATGCAATGCTTCACCTTTAAAAAATACAGTTGTAAAGACTGTGAATATAACAAGAGTTATTACTTCTTGAATAACTTTCAACTGCATCAATGAAAATGGTCCACCATTACCAACAAACCCAATGCGGTTCGCTGGAATTTGACAAGAATACTCAAAAAAAGCAATTGACCAACTAAAGGCTATAACACCAATTAGAGGAAGAGCGGCAAACCAAGAATATTCCTGTTTCATCTTTAAATGACCATACCAGGCAAAAGTCATGAAGACATTCGATACTATAAGCAATAAAATCGTGTAGAGAGCTTTCATATTGTTCTAATTCTACTATACATTATTATATATATCAACGTAAAGTGTTAAAACTCCAGTTGTTTTTTATTATACTCAGAGAACGCGACAGCAATCACACCTATCAATGGAAGCGCGCAAACTGTTTTTAATCTATTTTGTCAGGAAGTAAATCCTCCTGTATATTTGTCATACTTCCCCACAAGCAATAACGTGCCTCGGGATTCAATTTTTCTAAAGACTTCAGCACCTCTTTCATGTCCGAACGATTCGACTCACTCTCGTAAGGACAATTCTTTATCTGCCGATGATAACCGCGAACACGAGCCATCTCCGACAAATCAGACTCATGCACCAAACACATGGGACGAATAATCGTCATATCAAACTTACGCATCACCAACCGAGGCGGCATAGTTCCGAATGCCCCTTGAAAAGTGATATTCATCAGCAATGTTTCCAAAATATCATCCATGTGATGTCCCAATGCTATCTTAGTACACTCATACTCTTTAGCAACTGTAAAGAGAGCCTTCCTCCGGTTCCACGAACAAAGAAAACAAGGAGACTTACGAGTATCGGTAGACAAATCGAAAGATGTTTCGAAATACACAAATGGCACACCCAAACCCTCTGCATAATTTTTCAAATATTCCAAATCAGACTTATAAGGAATATTGGTCATACCAATGTGCGCTGCCATCACTGTAAAGTGTGGTTTCAAAATACGAGAACGTTTAGCCAACAATTCCAGCAACGCCAACGAATCTTTACCACCAGACAAACCGACTAATATCTTATCTCCATCTTCAATAAGACGATATTTCACCACCCCTTTGTTAAAGCGTTGCTCCACGCGGCGCATTATTTTATCTTCTTCCGTAAATTGTGCCATATCTGTTTTTAGAAATCGGGCACAAAAATACATGAAAAGAATGATTTATGGAAGATTTAATAAAATAGAATGAAGTAATGTGGCATAATTCCAATTAATATTGTATTTTTGAATCTAGAATCGTACAAATATTGCAGATAAAAATGATACGCAAAAGATACATAGCCTGCTTGTTTGCCTTAGGGCTGACGAGCTGCATGATGGCGCAAAACCTCGAACAAGCTAAAAAACTTTTCCTTGAAGGAGAATTTGAAAAGGCCAAACCCGTGTTTCAGAGTTTGGTGAAAAAAGCCCCATCCAATGCCAATTACAATTATTGGTATGGTGCTTGCTGCTATGAGACCGGAGAAAAAGTTGAAGCACAACCCTATTTGGAGAAAAGTGCGGCACGCAAGGTGATTGATGCATTCAAATATCTGGGAAAGCTATATTATGATATGTACCGTTTTGAAGACGCAGTGGACAACTACGAGCAACACATCGAATGGCTGGAAAAGAAAAAACGACCAACCGAAGCAGCTGAAGCCGAATTGGAAATTATCAAACAAGGCGCACGCATGATTAAGGGTGTGGAAGACGTAACTGTAATAGATAGCTTTGTGGTAGACAAAAACGAATTTCTGAAAGCATATAAGGTGAGCCGTGAGTCAGGAACTCTACATCAAGACAACTCCATAGCAGGCACCATTTACCAATCGGAAATGGGTAATAAAGTGATTTATGGTAATCAAGACACTGATGGAAAAATGCAACTCTACTCACGCATAAAATTGATAAATGACTGGAGCGAGCCTGAGCCTTTAGAGGCCCTGAATGAACAGGGAAATGTCAACTACCCCTATCTGATGGCAGACGGAGTAACACTATATTATGCCTCTGACGGAGAAGGTTCGCTGGGTGGATATGATATATTTGTCACTCGCTATGACTCAGAAGGTAGCAGCTATTTACGGCCGGATAATATTGGAATGCCTTTTAATTCACCGGCCAATGACTATATGTACGTCATTGATGAACTAAATAACTTAGGATGGTTTGCATCCGACCGTTACCAACCTGAAGACAAGGTCTGCATTTACGTTTTTGTTCCAAATGAAACAAAGGTGGTATACGATTATGAAAATACTGACCCGGCAACACTTAGAGAAGCAGCTAGCTTACGCTCTATCCGAACCACCTGGAAAGATACAGACAAAGTACGTATTGCCAAACAAAAGTTAGCTGCCCTGATGTATACCAAAGATGCGGAAAAGAAGGAAGGAGACTTTTTATTTATAGTGGATGATTCCACTGTCTATCATACTCTCAATGATTTCCGTTCCACCTCTGCACGAGCCGCATACCAGCAAGTGCTACAGAAGCAGAAAGATTATGAAATGCTCTCCAAAAATCTTGAAGAGAAACGAGAGCAATATGCTCAAAGCAACAATTCGCAAAAGAAAACCCTCGCTCCCGGCATACTCGACCTGGAAAAGCGAACCGAGCAACTTTTGAAAGAAATTGAAAAGCTTACCCTGAACGTACGAAACGAAGAGATAAAGAAATTAAAACACTAATACAAACAAACTAAAAATGGAAGCACTCATCATTATCGCCCTGATATTGGCCGGCCTACTTCTCTTCATTGTGGAAGTATTCCTTATTCCGGGTATTAGTATTGCCGGAATAGCGTCAGCTATTTGTATTTTATATGCCAACTATTATGCTTTTTCCGCTCTAGGGGCAGAAGCAGGTTTTCTTACGCTGGCAGTTTCGGTTGCAGGATGTATTGGCATCACCGCGTGGTTTATGCACTCCAAGACAGTGGATAAACTGTCTTTGAAGAAAAGTCTCGATTATAAAATCAACCCATTGAAAGGATTGAATATTAAAGTCGGTAATGAGGGAATCGCTGTTACCCGTCTAGCCTTAATCGGTAATGCAGAGATAAGCGGACATATTATAGAAGTCCGTTCTGCCGACGGACTGATAGATGAAAAGACACCTATCTATGTAGAGCGTATCGTAGAAAATACGGTCATTGTACGTAAACTCAAATAACATAAATATTCACACTAAAATACAAATCACCATGATTGAACCCAACTATCTTCCCTTCATTCTTATTGGAGGTGGAATTATCTTTGTAATATTATTTTTTCATTATGTTCCGTTCTTCCTTTGGCTTTCAGCCAAGGTATCGGGTGTACGCATCTCACTGATACAATTGTTCTTAATGCGCATCCGAAACGTTCCGCCATACGTTATTGTCCCGGCAATGATTGAAGCGCACAAAGCCGGTTTGAGCACGATTACCCGTGACGAACTGGAAGCACACTATATGGCAGGCGGACACGTAGAAAAAGTGGTACACGCATTGGTTTCAGCTTCTAAAGCAAACATCGAACTTTCTTTTCAAATGGCAACAGGTATCGACCTGGCAGGTCGTGATGTATTTGAAGCTGTACAGATGTCGGTTAACCCGAAAGTAATTGACACCCCTCCTGTTACTGCCGTAGCAAAAGACGGTATACAGTTGATAGCCAAGGCACGTGTCACCGTACGCGCCAATATCCGCCAATTAGTGGGTGGTGCAGGAGAAGATACCATTTTAGCGCGTGTAGGCGAAGGTATCGTATCTTCTATCGGTTCATCGGAAAACCACAAATCAGTGTTGGAGAACCCTGATTCAATTTCCAAACTGGTACTCCGCAAAGGCTTGGATGCCGGGACAGCTTTTGAGATTCTATCAATCGATATTGCGGATATCGACATAGGTAGAAACATCGGTGCAGCCTTACAAATAGACCAAGCTAATGCAGACAAGAATATCGCACAAGCCAAGGCTGAAGAACGTCGTGCCATGGCAGTCGCACTGGAACAGGAAATGAAAGCGAAAGCCGAGGAAGCACGCGCCAACGTAATCCAAGCCGAAGCCGAAGTGCCCAAAGCCATGGCTGAAGCATTCCGTAGTGGCAACCTAGGTATCATGGACTATTATCGTATGAAAAATATACAGGCAGATACCTCCATGCGCGAAAATATAGCAAAACCTGAAACAACTTTCGGCGGTGAACCGTTAAGCAAATAACAAACACGAGGTATCGGTTATATCCAACATAGAAGCAGACCTTTATGGGCTTAGTCGATAAGCCGAAAGGATATTAAATGTATGTGCTCATAAGTCTGCCTCTACTAGGATGGAATAAGATATTTATTACAAAAACGATTAAAAGCAAAAACCATGAAAAAATATTATGCCGAATCAGAATTGATTATCAATCCAGACGGTTCTATTTTCCACCTCCATATCAAACCGGAACAACTAGCAGATAAAGTAATTCTTGTGGGTGACCCGGGCCGTGTAGCTTTGGTAGCCTCTCATTTCGACACCAAAGAATGTGAAGTAGAGAGTCGTGAGTTTAAAACCATTACCGGAACTTATCAAGGTAAACGTATTACAGTAGTTTCTACTGGAATTGGTTGCGACAATATAGATATTGTAATGAACGAACTGGACGCCTTGGCTAATATTGATTTCAAAAGCCGCTATGAGAAAGATAATTTACGCCAACTACAATTGGTACGCATAGGCACTTGCGGAGGTCTGCAACCTTATACTCCTGTAGGTACGTATATCTGTTCAGAAAAGTCTATCGGTTTTGATGGATTGCTTAATTTTTATGCCGGCCGTAATGAAGTATGCGATCTTAAAATGGAACAAACATTCGTCAATTATATGGGCTGGGAAGGCAATGTATGCATCGCACATCCCTACGTTATTAATGCAGACAAGGAACTCATTGACCGCATCGCACAAAATGATATGGTTCGTGGCGTAACTATCGCTGCCGGAGGTTTCTTTGGACCGCAAGGACGTGAACTCCGTATCCCCTTAGCTGATCCCAAGCAAAATGAGAAAATTGAACAATTTGAATACGAAGGCTATCGCATCACTAACTTTGAGATGGAAAGCTCTGCCCTTGCAGGACTTGCACGCTTAATGGGCCACAAAGCAATGACTGTATGTATGGTCATTGCCAACCGACTCATCAAGGAAGCCAATACCGGATATAAAAATTCTATTGACGAATTGATAAAAAAAGTGTTAGAACGAATATAATCAATACAGATGGAAGCCAGCTTCAAACAAACCACTACCGATAAAGCGGAACGTTACCGCCTCTTCCTCCCCCAATTCGAACTTCTCATTTCGGACGAAAAGGAAGAAGTAAGCGTTCTTGCCAATGCCAGCGCCGCCCTTCATGAAGCCTTTGGCTTTTTTTGGGTAGGTTTCTATCTGGTCAAAGACGGCCAACTCATTCTCGGCCCCTTTCAAGGAAGCGCCGCCTGTTACCGCATCCGCAAGGGAAAAGGAGTATGTGGAACCTCATGGACGGAAGCCCGCACCCTGATAGTGCCCGATGTAGAACAATTCCCCGGGCACATAGCATGCAGCTCCCTCTCCCGTTCCGAAATAGTAGTCCCCATCCTTGCCGGGGAGCAAGTAAAGGGAGTGCTGGACATAGACAGCGACCAGTTAAACTCTTTTGATGAAACAGACCGCCACTACTTGGAAAAAGTAGCCGCCCTCATAGCTAAAACAATCTATCAGTAATTAAATATAAAATGACAAACCAAGATACCATCTGTGCCATTGCCACCGCTCCCGGAGGAGCCATCGGAACCATCCGCGTATCCGGTCCCCAAGCCATTGAAATAACTTCACGCCTGTTCACCCCCATGCAAGGCAAGCCATTATCTGAGCGCAAGCCTTATACCCTTACTTTCGGGAAAATACTCTCCGCCCAAGGAGAAATCATTGACGAAGTGCTGGTCTCCCTGTTCCGTGCCCCCCATTCCTATACCGGTGAAGACAGCACAGAAATAATGTGTCATGGTTCATCCTATATCCTGCAACAAGTGCTGCAACTCCTCATCCAAAACGGATGCCGTTCCGCCCTGCCGGGCGAATACACCCAGCGCGCCTTTCTGAACGGGAAAATGGACCTGAGCCAAGCCGAAGCCGTGGCAGACCTGATAGCCTCTTCTTCCGCCGCCACCCACCGCTTGGCCATGAGCCAGATGCGCGGAGGGTTCAGCAAGGAACTTTCCGATCTGCGCAACCAGTTGCTCCACTTCACCTCGCTGATGGAACTGGAACTGGACTTCAGCGACCATGAGGAACTAGAGTTCGCCAACCGCGATGAACTGAACGGACTGGCCGCCCGCATTGAGCAAGTCATCGCCCGACTCGCCCATTCGTTCAGCGTGGGAAACGCCATCAAGAATGGCATTCCGGTAGCGATTATCGGAGAAACGAACGCCGGAAAGTCCACTTTGCTGAATGCATTGCTGAATGAAGAAAAAGCCATTGTAAGCAATATCCATGGGACCACCCGCGATGTGATAGAGGATACAATAAATTTACAAGGCATCACCTTCCGGTTCATTGACACGGCAGGAATCCGGCAGACAACTGATACCATCGAAAGCATGGGAATAGAACGCACTTTTAAAAAAATGGAACAATCCTCTATCATTTTATGGATGATAGACTCTACAGATGCCAAGGTGCGTTTTGAAGAGTTGCAAACAGAGATTCTTCCGCATTGCCAAGGCAAGAAGCTGATTATTTTATTCAACAAATCAGAATTATTGCTTCCCATACAAAAGGAAGAACTGGCGGCTATGTTTTCCGATATTGAAGCGGAGAAGCTATTTATCTCCGCCAAGAAACGGGAGAACATAACGGCATTGGAAGAAATATTAGTACAAGAGGCCGCTTTACCTGAGATTAGTCAAAATGATATTATTATAACAAACGCAAGACATTATGAAGCATTAACTAGGGCATTAGCCTCCATTCACAGGGTGCAGGAAGGGTTACAATCGGGTCTGTCGGGAGATTTGGTAAGTGAAGACTTAAGACAATGTATTTTCCATCTTTCAGATATTGTGGGAGATGTAACCAATGACGAAGTTCTTGGAAATATATTTAAAAATTTTTGCATCGGCAAGTAAGTGGTGATTACCAACGATTAGCATATAGCATCAACAACTATCAAGGCGTTCATTTTGAGCGCCTTTCTTTTTAGCCTTGTAAGCGATATACATCGTTTATAGGGCTTTCTCAGCTCATTTTTGTACCGTATTTGTTGCTCGCTTGTTATCCTCCGGCTTTAGGGTCGGAAAGGTCGTGGACAAAGTTAACTATGGTTGACTATGATTTACGATGGTTGAACAAAATGGAGAAATAACAAGAGAAATAAACCTCTAAAAGTAACAAATATGGCAACAAGTAAGACGAAAATCAAGAAGGTATGTGAGTACTGTGGAACAGTATTTTACGCTCAAAAACTGACTACACGCTTCTGCTCTCATCGATGTAACAATCTTGCGTACAAAGAAAGGGTTCGGCAGAAGAGAATACAAGAAGTAGAAACCAAGGTTCAAACGGTCATCAGTGAGCAGCCTATATCAGATTTCAAGGACAAAGAATATCTGTCATTCAAAGAGGCTGCGACTTTGTTAGGACTGAGTAAGCAAGCCATATATAAAATGGTATATGCAGGAAAGCTGAGGGCATTCCGTGTTAGTAGCAGATTGTCCTTCATTCGTAAAGGCGATATTGACCGAATGCTGGAGGCTCGTCCTTATGAGCAGAGACATCCCAAAGACACTATTCCCATCACCGACTTCTACACCACTGCCGAAGTCAAAGAAAAGTTCAATGTGGCGGAGTCATGGATATTTGCAATCGCCAAGAAGAACAACATTCCTCGGACATTCAATCGGGGCAAGACTTACTGGAGCAAGAAGCACATAGACGCTTACTTTGCCAAGAAAGCACCGAACCCCGACATCACGGAATGGTACAGTACCCAAGAGATACAGGAGAAGTTCGGCATGACCTTATCCGCCGTCTACTGTTTCGTTTCCAAGAACGCCATCCCGAAGAAGAAAGAGGGCATCATGGTGTACTACTCTAAGAAGCATGTGGATATTGCTAAAGGCATGACTGCGCCCGAAGAACCGAAGTATTATACTGTGCCGGAAGCGCTGGAGAAGTTCAACCTCACTCGTGACCAGCTCTATCATTACGCAACGTATCACAATATCCCGAAGGTGAAGAAGGGCAAATACACGCTTATTTCCAAGTCGGAGTTGGATAAACTACTTGCCGCCCCAAAGATTGAATAAGTTATTCTTCGGTGGGTGTTGTCACCATTGAATCACCCTATTCCTTTGCACCAAACAAATGTAAAACTCTAAATATCAAACAGCATGACACACACGTGTACAAAAGTAACAGTTCGTCAGAGAGCGATTCGCAACAATCGTATCTCCTTGTATCTGGATTATTATCCGGCAGTCCGTAACCCCGAAACCATGCAGATGAGCCGCAGGGAGTACCTCGGCATCTACATCTACGCCCATCCGAAGAACGAGATGGAACGGGAGTTCAACAACGATATGTTGAACAAGGCAGAGGCTATTCGTTGCATCAGGGTACAGTCGCTCATCAATGAAGAGTTCGGATTCTTGGATAAGACCAAGCAGAAAGCCGACTTTCTTGCCTACTTCAAGAAGATGTGCCGGAACAAAGACCAGAAATGGCAGTTTGTCTATCAGCATTTCCATAACTTCGTCAAAGGTCATTGCACGTTTGGCGAGGTGAACGTGGACTTGTGCAAGAAGTTCCGCGAGTACCTTCTTCACGCCAAGCAACTCAAGCGCAGTAGCCGCTCCATATCACTCAATTCGGCATCCGGCTACTACTCCACATTCCGAGGTCTGTTGAAGATTGCCTATCGGGACAAATGGCTTCGGGAGAACATCAATGACTATCTTGAAAAGATTGAACCGCAAGAAGTGAAGAAAGAGTACCTGACGCTGGATGAGGTGAAGCAACTTGCCGCCACGCCCTGCGACATTCCCGTATTGAAAGCTGCCTCTCTATTTGCTTGTCTGACAGGTTTACGCATCAGCGACATTCAAAATCTCCAATGGGAAGACTTTGCCCTTGCACCCGACCAGGGTTATTGCTTGCGTATCAGAACACAGAAAACGCAAACGGAAGCAACTCTGCCCATAAGTAACGAAGCATACGAACTATGCGGGACGCCCGGAACGGGCAAGGTGTTCAAAGGACTAAAGCGGAGCATGATTAACTACCCACTGAAGAACTGGCTCAAAAAGGCGGGAATAGCCAAACCCATCACCTTCCACGGATTTCGACATAGCTACGCCGTGATTCAAATCTCCTTGGGCACTGACATTTACACAGTCTCAAAGATGCTGACGCACAAGAACGTAACCACGACTCAAATCTATGCCGATTTGGTCAATTCCAAGAAGCGAGAGACCGCCAATAAGATTTCACTCAAATAAAATACGGCCATGAAACGAGGAATCATAACCAACAACGGACAAGGCATCCATATCTCTGATGGCGAGGTGTGGATGACCTCTTGGGAGATTGCTGACCTGTTTAATACACCGGCAGGGCTTATCTATTCTGCTATTAAAAGGATATTGAGAACCAGCATCTTGAAAGAGTACGAAGTATGTAAGTACATTAAATTAGAGAACGGTTACAATGCTGATGTGTATAATTTTGAGATGGTTATTGCCCTATCTTATCAGATAGATACCGGGCATTCCATAGAGTTCAGGCAGTGGCTGGCAAACAAAGCCACACATAAGCAAGGTCACAATATCCTGTTATATCTCAACAAAGGAACGTGTAGCACATTGTCTTGTTGATAATCCCCTCTCTCCCATTAGAATATCTGCATTGTTTGGCCGCAAATAGTGCAGATATTCTTTGTTTTAAGACCTTCAACCCCGTTCCACTAACTATTTTCACCGGGAAACAAGAAAGTTACAATTCCCTCATTATAAAGAATGTAACGTGGTGACATTTGATGTAATATATCGTCAAAAGCCCTCTGACGGAGAAAACCTCGCATTTTGCTAAAAATAAATGATATACATTTGCACACAAACGATTAGCAAATATCACTATGGAGCAGAGAAAGATTGAACATATTACATTGCATCTGATGGTTTTCAGTACAATAGTTGTCATTGGCGTTTTAGCTCGTCAGACCGCATTACATTATGGTTGGGACGAGTTCAGCAGCTACCTTATTCTCGTAGTTTGCTCCATCGTCATGGGTGCCATCTACCTCAATCTACAAATGGCATCCAATCAAATCCTATCACCTGCAATAGAAAAGTGTTTTCTGAAATTTGAGTGCTACCGCAGCAAGATTGTAGTGGTTGAAGGATGTCCTGAAGCTATTGAAGAAGTTGTAGACGTAGAATCTATCGCATCAGAATCTATGATTGAAGTCGAAACCACATCTGATACATCAGAAGAGGTTTCGACTCCCATGCATTCCGAGACAGACGAAGGAAAGGCTAATCTTCCAAAGGAAGACGCCACACCTTCTGTTGAAGAAACTAATCAGCCATCAGAATATGAAGTGCTTCGTGCCAATGCGATGGCTGAAAAAGAACGTGCATCCCAAGAAAGACTTGACAGGGTCATCACCTACACGAAACGGACTTTAGTCCCTTATCTTGATGAAGAAAGCCTCCATCACCTCTGCGGATATGTCACAGAATACTATCTGTCAGACTCTTTGCCCAAAGTCGAATCCATAAAACTCAGTTCGCAATTAAAGACCATTGATGCCATGCACTTCGGCTGGAACATCGGTAAGGCTTTCGGAAAACCACGATTACAGACAGCCACATTCATAAAGAGGGTATTCGCTCATACCCTCCGTGATGTGGAAATCTCCACGATTGAGCGCAAGATGTCGCACACGGAATCGGAGTGCAAGATTAAGCTGGATAAGAATGTCGCTTAACCTATTTGCCGATTATTTCCTTTAGTTCTTCTATACTAAGTCTGCCCTTATGTAACATGGCATGACAATTGGGGCATACAGGGACAAGGCTATTTTCTGGGTCAATTCTATGCCGCTCCCCTTTCTGTGTTGAAATGGGAACGATATGATGTACATGGATAAATCCTTTACCTAAATCACCATATACTTCCCCGAAATCCATTCCACAGACCTGACAAACACATCCGTATTTTTCAATGCATCTTCTTCGTGCGATGGGATTACGTTCATATCTGTTAATCAGTGTTTGCAGTAAAGAACCTTCGTAATACTCTGTGGAGTATTTATCACTCAAATAACGATCTAATACCCAATACTTTCGTTGAGTATTAACCATTTTCTTTGGAGTGACTTCAAGCTGATTACAGAAATTCAAATAGCATTTTTCTAATTCTTCATCATACTCACAAGGACTACCTAATATCTTATTTATAGAAGGTGTAGTCTTTGTGCCATTTTTACCATTTCGTTTAACGAGATGAACAATTAAGCTATTATTCAAATATCCTACAAAGCGACTTGGCGCAAAATGAGTCTTTCCCCCAGATTTATAGACTACGAAATCAGTTCCACGGCTAATAAGTTTAATCATACATTTATAATCTTCTTCATTATCTCCACTTAAATAAGTATCAACCTGAAGCAAGTTATCCATCAATTCCGATGTGTTTTCAATCAATCTTCCCAAATTTTTCATAATAGCACTAATTATCGCACTGACAAAGATACTTAAATCCCTTGTAATCATCACTTATTACCATCAAAAAGTTATATCACAGTTATATTTTGGTGGATGATTCCACCATTGAAACACCTGTTTCCTTTGCCGTCGAACAATTAAAAACGATTGGCGTATGCAAAACGAAACAGTAACATTTGATAAGCTGCCCGAGGCGGTAGGTTATCTGACCGAACAGGTCATTGAGTTGAAAAGAATGGTGTCGGAACTTCAACCTCCTGCATCAGACAAACACGTGTTGGTTGAGATTGAAGATGCTTGCCGTATCATCCGAAAAGCCAAGCCTACCATATATACATTGGTACGCAAAGGGCTACTTCCGGCTTATAAGAAAGGCAAGAAACTCTATTTCTACGAGGACGAACTGTTGGCATGGATTGACAACGGACGAAGAAAGACAGCGGAACAGACTTATGAAGAGATGCTTTCCAATATGCAAGGTAGTGTCAAGCACAAGCCTAAATCATCCTTTAACTTCTAACCGTCTGATGTATGGATACAAGTTCTATCAATCCCGTATCTGTCATTGATGAAGCGATTGATTTGAGTACACGGCTGGCTGGTACGGAGTTTCCTATCAGTATATTCCCTGCTCAGATTCAACGTATCATCCATGAGGTACACGAATGCCACAATTATCCCACTGACTACATTGCCGCAGCTATCCTGACGGCAATGGCAGTCGGCATCGGGAATACGCATCTTGCCCAAATCAAGCAGGGCTGGATGGAAAGTCCTATTCTGTATATGGCACTGATTGGAAGACCGGGAGCGAACAAGAGTCATCCCCTCAGCTTTGCCATGAAGCCTTTCCTCGATTATGACTATAGGCAGAATCAGGAATTTGAGAAAGCTCTTGCAAAATATGATGAACTGATGAGTATGAGCCGGAAGGAACGTGCGGAAAGCGGCGGTGAGCAATTTCCACAAGAACCTATCCGCAAACGCTTCCTGGTTTCGGATGTAACGCCCGAAGGTTTGAGTCTCATTCATGCACAGAACAAACGAGGCTTATGCTTATGGGCAGACGAGTTGTCCGCTTGGTTCAAGAACTTCAACCGCTACAATAACGGTTCGGAGGAACAGTTCTGGCTCTCGGTATTCAGTGCCAAGACCACCATATCCGACCGCAAGAATGCCAAGAGTTCCATCTTCATCAAGCGTCCGTATATCTCGGTCATTGGTACTATCCAAAAGAAAATCCTGAGCGAGTTGGCAAAAGGAGAACGCTCCAGCAACGGTTTCATTGATCGTATTCTGTTTGTGATGCCCAATCTGCAACAGAAGGCACGTTGGAACGACAAGGAACTTCCGGAAAACATCGAACAGGAATGGAATACCATCATTGAGAAATTGATACAGCAAGAGTGCAGCCTTAACGAGTTCGGAGAGATTGAACCACACGTTCTTCCTTTCTCAGGCGAAGCAAAAAGACGACTCTACGAGTGGCAGCACCATTTCTCTGAGTTGTGCGACCGGGAGACCAACGACACGATTGTAAGTATCTACTGCAAACTGGAGATATACATCATCCGCTTCTGCTTGATAATCCAATTAGCTCGATGGACTTGTGGAGAGTGTGATAAGACACATATCGACCTGCTGACGGTGGAACGATCCATCAAACTGACGGAGTATTTCAAAGAATCTGCATTGAGTGTGCAGAACATCTTAAATGAGAATGCTCTCACCAGTCAACAACAAGTGATAATCAATCTGCTTCCTGCCTCCTTCACGACTGCTCAAGCCATAGAGTTGGCCGAGCAGAACGGGATGAAGGAGCGGACGTTTCAACGCTTTCTCAATGACAACATCGGAACACTGTTCCGCAAAGAGAAGCATGGAGAATATTCAAAGATTAACCCGTGACATTTTTGTCGGTTTTGACGCTTTCCAAGCGAAGACGACAATAACGACAAAAGTGACACACTAAAAAAGACAACAATGAGTACACATAGATTCATATTAGAACCCTACAAAGGTGTCAGCACCCGGCACACTTGCCCGAACTGCCATCGCCAAAGATGTTTCTCCAAGTACATTGATACGGAGAAGCGAATCCAGTTTCCCGAGTATGTGGGACGTTGTGACCATGAGCAGAAATGCGGGTATCACTTCACGCCTCGTGATTACTTCGAGCAGAACCCGGCAGAGAAAGAAAAGTTCTCAGAAACCACCTTTAGAAGCTATGCTTCTGTTAAGGAGGCGCAGCCCGTGGCCACCTCTTACATTGATTTGGATATTGTCAATCAATCATTACGAGGCTATCCGGTGAACAAGTTGTTTCAATTCCTATCGGCTCAGTTCGGAGAGACCGAAACATTGAAGCTGATGAAGAAGTATAAGGTGGGCACATCCAAGTATTGGGACGGTGCGACTGTATTCTGGCAAACGGACAATCAAGGCAGAGTCCGCACTGGGAAGATTATGCTTTACAATTCGGAGACTGGTAAGAGAGTAAAAGAACCATACAATCATGTCACATGGGTACACTCTGTATTGCACAAAGGGGATTATAATCTGAAGCAATGTTTCTTTGGTGAACATCTGCTTTCCGAGAATAAGCGCCGACCTGTTGCACTGGTCGAAAGCGAAAAGACTGCCCTCATCGCCTCCTACTATCTACCGCAATTCCTATGGATTGCTTCAGGTGGAAAGAACGGTTGTTTCAATGCCAACAGTCTGTCTGTTCTTGCCGGGAGAAGCGTTGTCCTGTTTCCCGACTTGGGCGCAACTGACTATTGGCAGAGCAAAATCGGGCTGATGAAAAGTTATGGAATTGAGGTACAGATATTCGATTATTTGGAGGCCAACGCCAACGAAGTAGAGCGAAAAGAAGGATATGACATTGCCGATTATCTACTCAAAGTGAAGCCTGACGAAGCTGTACTTCAACAGATGATAAGGAGAAATCCCGCTCTGAAAATACTGATAGATGCCCTCGATTTGAAGTTCATCAGTGTACAACGAGGTATCCCTCATCCGAAGGTTTCACCACCTAAGAAACGAGGCTTCAGACTATGACCGAGAGGGAGAAAAATGAGACTTTTTTTACTGTAGCAAGTTAATGTCGGTGTATTACATTCCCCGACCACTTGCTCCTCAAAAAGTCTGAGGAGGCGACTCCCGATGGTCACAAATTATTCACTAAAAGACAGAATCAAAATGGAAAAGAAATATACGATAACGCTCCGTCTGACAGACATGCAGTACACATTACTTGGTGCAATTTGCAGACGGACTAAAAGGAATCAAAGTGAGGTCATCCGCTCGTTCATCGAGAACGGTTCGGTACGTGAACGAATTTCGCAAGAGCATATCTACATCATCCGTCAGTTGATTGGCGAAAGCACCAATCTCAACCAGTTGGCGAGGCAGGCAAACACCTACGGATTCTCTGCCGTTGCCAAGCGATGCGAAGAAATGGCGGAACGTATTAACCAACTTATAAAACGACTAAAAGATGATAGGTAAGCAAACAAAAGGGACATCGTTCGGTGGATGCGTCTGCTACGTCCTTAAAGAAGAAAAGTCCAAGTTGCTGAAAGCAGTCGGAGTGGACGGAACACCCGAACAGATGGCAGAGCAATTTGAGTTACAATCGTTGCTCAACGACAAGGTAAAGAATATTGTCGGACACACTTCGCTCAACTTCTCTCCCGAAGATAGCGACCGTTTGAAACACGATGATGCGCTGATGTTACAAATCGCTCATGACTACATGAAGCTGATGGGTATTCAAAACACGCAATACATCGTTGCCCGGCACATTGACCGTGAGCATCCGCATTGCCACATCGTCTTCAATCGGGTGGACAATGACGGCAAAACGATTAGCGACAAGAATGACTTTCGCCGGAATGAGAAAGCCTGCAAAATGCTAACGGCTAAATATCGGCTCCACTTCGCCAATAGTAAAGACCATATCAATGAGGAACGACTGCGCCCATACGACCGGGCAAAGCATGAAATATACAAGGCATTGAAAGAAGAACTGCCGAATGCCAAGAGTTGGAACGAACTGAAAGACGCTCTTACTGACCGGGATATTGATATGAAATTCAAGGTTAGTCGGATGACACGGGAAATACAAGGCGTTAGGTTCGAGTATGGTGGTTTCTCGTTCTCCGGCTCAAAGGTCAGCCGTGAGTTCAGCTACATGAACATCGACAATAGACTGGAAGAGAATGCCTGTGCATCCATGTTTGACTCTGTCAACCAGAAGCCTAAGCATGAAGAGGCAGAGGTGCAACAAAGCGTTTCTCATTCTGATGATGCTGGCATCAGTCTTGGCCTGCTAAACGGTGGTTCATCTTACGATGCTACTGCCGCAGAAGAAGCCGAGTTCAATCGCCTAATGAAGAAGAAAAAGGCTAAGCGCAAGCGAGGCTTTCATTTATAATCAATTTATTAACAATTAAAACTTTATCAATTATGTTACACAACGATTTAATTTGTGATTTCAATCTCTACCTGTGTGAGCAGTTCGGCTACAGAAACAGTTGTAGCGTGATGCAAAATGCCAATGGCTTTTGCGTGGACATCCGTGAGCGTGATTTAGACTGCTACATCCGCTTCTGGGAGTACAGCAACGGCGTGGGAAATTTTCCTGACTGGAGCATCATCATCGTGCGCAGCAACTTCAAGAAGAACCAAGAAGAAAATCTGAAGGACTTGGCCCGCTTCTTCAAGGAGTACATGCCACGCTATGGTTACAAGTACCTCTGTTCCGAAGGTGATGGTTACGGGTATTACCAGACGCTCAGTTTGAAACTTGTCAGGAAAGACTTTTTCGGACACAATTATGCACTGGCACTGAAGGATTTGAATGTTTGATTCTTTGCTTTGAGTTAAGGAGGGGAAGATTTTCCTCTCCTTTTCCATTTACACAAATTTGTTCAGATATTGCTTTAGAATCGTATTAAGAGCGAAGAAATTACTCTATCGTATTCCTTCGCTCCATCAAATACCTATTTTCTCAATGATTTGAATACCTTGGCAATGCAACGCTTCTTCTGTTCCATATTGGGATGAACATAAAGATTGAGCGTTGTTGAAATGTTGGAGTGTCCCAAGAGGACGCTCACCGTTTTGTAGTCGCATCCAGCTTCAATACAACGTGTTGCAAAGCTGTGGCGCAGACCGTGATATTTCAATTTGGGGATACCGAGCTTGGTCATCAGTTTGTTGTAGTAATTGCGGTAAGTGCGTGGTTCTGTAGGACGCTCATCATTGGTTAGTACATAGAAATCGTCATTGATTACTTTCTTCAGAGGCTTAATCATCGTAAGTAGTTCCTTGCTCATAGGTATCTCACGACAAGAGTTCTTCGTTTTAGGTGAGTTGATAACAAGCTCAGTGTGCTTTTCCTTCCCCTCTATGATGTAGATACGTTCAATGGTACGACTGACGGTTATCGTGCCATCAGTTACATTGATATCGCTCCATTTCAAAGCACATATCTCTCCGATGCGTAGCCCTGTGCTAAGGCTAATATAAATACCAAGCCCTGCAAAAGTAAAATGATCTTGAATGTAGTTCAGAATTGTTCTGTGATTGGCTACAGATAGCACTTCAAGTTCTTTGTTTACTGAGGATGTAGGGTATTTAATATCCCATTCGTAATAGCTCATCCATTCGTTCTTGACCCCGAACTTCATTACCATTTTAAGGACTATAAGAATGTCCTTGACAGATTTTGTGCTTAGCCCACTTCCCAATTTCTGCAAGACGAATGCTTGCACTTCCTTTTCATGGAGAGAATCACTGTCACCAAAATACGGAATGATGTGGTTCTCCAAGATTAGCACATAAGCAGCCATTGTAGACTGCTTCACGTAGGGTTGCTTGTACTCTTTCCAAGCCACCGCAATTTCTCTAATTTTTTTGTTGCTCATATTATTTGATAAATGATAGGTGTCTATAATTAGAGAAATATAATGTATGATGTTCCCCATTTGAGATTCCCAGAGTTTAGTGGGGAGTGGGAGAAGTACAGACTATGCGATGTCGCCTCAATCGTCGGACGTATAGGCTTTAGAGGTTATACAACGAATGATATAGTTACTAAAGGGAAAGGGGCGATAGCCCTCAGTCCAACAAACATCGAAAATAACAAATTGACTTATGATAAGGATAATACCTACATCAGCTTTTATAAATACGAAGAATCACCAGAGATAATGATCAAACAAGGAGATGTGATTTTCGTAAAAACGGGATCCACTGTTGGGAAAGTTGCCTATGTAGATAAGCTTATTTGTAAAACGACTCTTAATCCGCAGGTTGTTGTATTGAAGGATATTCAATGTGACAACTATCTTCTTAGTGTGTTAATGTCAACCAACAAATTCCAAAATGCCATAAGGAAAATAATAGTTGGTGGTGCCGTTCCGACATTATCACAAGCGGCAATGGGTGATATTGTAGTAACAATGCCTCAAGCCACAGAACAAGAGAAACTTTCAAAATTCATTTCGTTACTTGATGATCGCATCGCCACCCAAAACAAAATCATTGAGAAACTGCAATCCTTAATCAAAGGA